>CAXBOL010001021.1:0-1510 GCA_963977295.1 uncultured Opitutaceae bacterium | reverse complement strand
CTCGATACGCGGCCCAACCAACGCCGCAACTCCCGCAACCCCCGCGCCGACGAACCACGGGGACGCATTACGGAGATCGTTGAACGCGCCACCGACACCGTCGTCGGCACGCTGAGTCGCATTCGGAGCCGCTATTACGTCGCCCCCGATGACCCGCGTTTCATTCACGAAATCGCCGTCGATGATCCGGAGAATGCCAAAATCCGCCCCACCCCCAAGGAAGGCGACAAGGTCGTCGTTCGACCCCACGAGTGGACCAATCCCAAACGCCCCCCCAACGGACGGGTCATCGAACGCCTCGGCAAACAATGGGAGCCCCGCGCCGAGTTATTGGGCGTTTATCGCAAGTTTAAACTCGATGCGATGTTCCCCGCCGAAGTCGAAGACGCGGTGCGCGAGATTCCCGACCATGTGATGCCGCGCGATCTTACCGCGCGACTCGACTACCGTAAAATTTCGACCTTCACCATCGATCCCGATGACGCCAAGGACTTCGATGATGCACTGTCCATCGAGTTTTTGCCCGACGATTTGATCAAGGTCGGCATCCACATCGCTGACGTGTCGGCCTATGTGAAACCCGGCACCGTCCTGGATAAGGAAGCCCAGCGCCGCGGCAATTCGACCTACCTCGTCGGCACCGTGGTGCCCATGTTGCCCGAAAAACTTTCCAACGGGTTGTGTTCGCTCGTCGAGGGGCAGGATCGGCTCACCAAAGCCGTTTTTCTGACCTTCGACAAAAAGCGCCGCATCATTGCGACCGCCTACGCCAACACCGTCATCCGCAGCCAAAAACGTCTCACCTACAAACAGGCTTTCACCCTGCTCAAAAACGACGACCTCCAGGTGGCCCGTGACATGCCTCTGCCACCCAAACACCAAACGGGCGCTACCGGTCGTGCACTCTCGTCCCTCACCAACAAAGAGCTCGGCAATCTACAGCTCTGGATTCGCACGTTGTGGTCGCTGGCTGAGAAACTTCGTCGCGACCGCATGAATCGCGGCAGCCTCGATCTCAACATGCCGGAGACCAAAATCTTCGTGGACCAACACGGATTTGCCGACCGATTGGAGAAGATCGAGAACGACGAAAGCCACCAACTCATCGAAGAGTTCATGTTGGCCGCCAACGAAGCCGTAGCGCGCCTCACCAAACAGCACAAACTGCCGTCGCTCTACCGCGTTCACGACGATCCCGACGAAACCAAACTCGCCGAGCTCCGCCAGCACCTCGGCACGTTCGGGCTTAAGGTCGGTGATCTCACCGGTCGCCCGGAGGTCATCAGCCTACTCCGCCAACTCGAGACGCATCCCCAAGGCTATGTATTACGCACTTCCCTCCTCCGCAGTTTGAAGAAAGCCGCCTATCGTGCGTCACCAGACGGTCACTACGGCCTCTGCAAAAACGACTATACGCATTTCACTTCGCCTATCCGACGCTACTCCGATCTCGCTGTGCATCGCGTGCTTGATCACTACCTCTTTACGCAAGGGGGCTTCCCCACGCCTT
>CAXBOL010001020.1:0-1513 GCA_963977295.1 uncultured Opitutaceae bacterium | reverse complement strand
AAACTATTCCGCGTTTCGCCGGTGCCACTCCACTGCGGCATTCGCAAGCGAACGCCCTACATTCCGATTAGGCCTCTGACCTGTGTTTCCGGAAGAAACGAAAGAGGATCACTGGACGAATCACCGTGTTTACCTCACTTTCCCCAGAAATTTCTTCGGGAGACCGGGCATTGACAAGCGGCGGATCGGTAGGCACTCCTAACCGTTTTCCATGACTCTTATCATCGCGATCTTCACGTTTATCCTGATCATAGTATCCCTGTTTATGGTGCTTCTCGTCCTCATGCAGAAGGCCAAAAACGATGGCGGCATGGGTGCAGCCCTTGGCGGTGGCGCCGCCGAAGCGACCTTTGGCGCCGATACCGGCAACGTCCTGACCAAGGCGACAATCAACGCGGCCGTGGCCTTCTTCGTGCTCAGTTTGTTGCTCTATTTGGGCCACATCTACGTGCGCAACAACGCCGCAGCGGAAGCCGCCACGGCCCTGCCTACGATCGAAGCTCCCGCGGCGATGGATAACTCCGCCGCCAACGGCAGCGAGGACGCTCGCGCCGTGACGATGCCGGAAGCCCCCGCCGCTACGACGGAACCTCAACCCTAATTTGAGGGTCAAGGCGCGCATGTTGCGCAGCCCACACATTTCAATTCGGCAGATCGCGCGTCCGGTCTGCCTTTTTTGCGCCCTCACAGCCCTCGTGGGGCTGCTGCCGCAGATTGCCTCGGCTCAGCATAAGACCAATCGACCGGAACCTCGCTACGTTTCGGTGGGAGAACCGGATCCAGCGCGTGGACGGGAGATCATGACGACATTTCGTCAACTTGGTCTACCCGGAGACTATTTTTTGGAGTTCGACCTGGAGGTGCTCCCACGACGCGGCGAAAAGGCGATCGTGCCAGGACGGATGTGGGGCAGTCGAAACGCCATCGGCCCGATCTCGCGAGTCGATTTGGCTGCGACTGCGCTGGGGCCACATTCACAGCTCATCACCCAAAACGGCAAAGCGGCAATGGCCTGGCGGTTGCAAGAGGGGGTCGACAAGTCGCCCCAGTCTCTCGGCGACGTTGAGGCGATGGCGAACCTGGGCGGCACCGGGTTACGCTTGTTTGAGCTTCAGATGCCGTTCATCTACTGGGACGATTACATCTTTGAGGGCGCCACCCGAATTCGGGGACGAACCGTGCACGCCTTCCTCATGTATCCACCTGAATCCTTCTCGACCGCGCACCCCGAGGTCGTCGCGGTGAGGCTCCATCTCGATGTGAATTTTCACGCCTTGATGCAGGCCGTGATTCTTGGCGAAGGGGAGGAGCCCTTACGCAAACTCACCGTCCTTGACCTAAAAAAACTGGGCGATCAATGGATCGTGAAATCCATCGAAGTCCGCGACGAAGTGACCCGCGACAAGGTCAAATTTGAAGTAAACGGCGCCACGCTGGGACTCGATTTCTTGCCCCAGCTTTTCGCCCCCGAGGAACTGACGCATTCGGTCGCCAGTCCCGCTCAGGTTACGCG
>CAXBOL010001019.1:0-1517 GCA_963977295.1 uncultured Opitutaceae bacterium | reverse complement strand
CGGCATCAAGGGCGACTGCCTTGAGGCTAGGTGAGGTGAAGAACATCCGTCCCGCGATGACG
This sequence comes from uncultured Opitutaceae bacterium, assembly GCA_963977295.1. GTDB lineage: Bacteria > Verrucomicrobiota > Verrucomicrobiia > Opitutales > Opitutaceae > Actomonas. The sequence continues at coordinate 1,455 of CAXBOL010001019.1, read as the reverse complement.
ATGGGATTGCTGTAGATGGTGGTGCCTTTTTGAGCGTCGCCACTCCGGTAGGTCCACACCGGGGCGAGGTCGGCGACGTTGGCGGCGTGGATCTGGCTGAGCTCGGAATATTGCACCCCTTTACTATCGCCCCGGTAGATACTCCAGTCGGTCAGGGAGTCGTAGGGGGGCGAAGCGGCCAAGCTGAGTGAAACGGTGACGAGGGTGATCGCGGCGAAGGCGAGGCCACGGAAGCGAAGGATCGAAAGACAATCGGCGATGGTCATGAGGTAGAGGGGCAGGGGAAGGAGTAGTATGGACGCAGATGGATAGGGGCGTAAAGCCCGACGCACGACGGGGCGGAATTAAGTAGATTTTAGTGGGTCGGGCTTTACGCCCCACTGGGATGCGGATTAGCGTTTGTGCCTATGCCCCGCTTTTTACCCCGTGCGTCGCTTGTAGTTCTTATGTTGGTGCTGGTGACGAGTAGTCGCGGTGCTTCGGAGGTAACCCACGGTCCGATGTTGGGCCACGTGACGACGGACTCGATTCGAGTCTGGGCACGCACCGCGCAACCGGGGGAATTTGTCATCGATTTCGTGCCAACGGAAGGGGATGCGAACTGGACCGACGCGCAAACTTCGCGTCCGGTCGCGACAGCTTTGGCGGACGACAACACGGGGTGGACGACGGTCGAAGGACTGCGACCGAACACCCGTTATGCCTATCGTGTGCGTGGCGTTGGCGGAACCCACCAGATCGAGGGAACGTTTCGAACTCTGCCGGCGGCTGCGGATTTTGCGAACGACGCTTACAATCCCAAGGGATTGTTCAATTACCGTTTCGAATACGGGTCCTGTGCCTCGCAGAATCCGGCCAATGGGATTGGTCCGAGTCTACCTGCCTACACCACGATGTTGCGGGAGCTGAGAGGCGACATCCTCTTCGCCGTGATGAATGGCGATTGGCTCTACGAGGAAGCGCGCGATTATCCAGTGGAGTCGTGGCAAGCGGTTCAGGGAGTCGTGTCGGCTGACATCCCCGCCAACGTCAACTTTGCACCCACGGTGGTAGGGGTGTGGGAGAACTACAAAATCTACATGGCGCGGGCGGCCAATCTCGCGGAATGGCATCGTCATGTGCCCTCGTATTTCACCTTCGATGACCACGAGTTGCTCAACGACATCTGGGGCGCAGGCACGCCGGGGCACCGCGATCGCCGCGCGGTGTTTCGCGATATCGGCACGCTGGCGTGGTATGATTATCTGGGCTGGGCTGACCCGGTGAAGTTTACGCAGGACGTGAGTTTCGGGCATGCGCAATTGGAAGCGGGTTCGGGACTGCTGCACGATGCGGGGGCGAAGTTTAAATCCATCAATTGGGCGGAGGCGGCCAATCTGCACGTGCATTGGGGCACGGCCACGGCGGGGGTGGACGACACGAAGTATGACGTCGATGCGGAGGGTGATCCCAACG
>CAXBOL010001018.1:0-1518 GCA_963977295.1 uncultured Opitutaceae bacterium | reverse complement strand
TTCATCTATGAGAGCGGCACCCACGTGCCCTTGGTCATTCGTTTTCCCAAGAAGTGGGCCCATCTCTCACCGCACGCCGCCGGGAGCCAAACCGCCGAAATCGTCGGCTTCGTCGACTTCGCTCCGACGCTCCTCAGCCTCGCTGGCGCCAAGATTCCTGCGCACATGCAGGGCCGGGCGTTTCTCGGTCCGAAACGCTCAGAAGCCCCGCCCTACGCCTACAATTTTCGGGCCCGGGCGGACGAGCGTATTGATTTTAAGCGCGGCGTCACCGACGGACGCTACAATTACATCCGCAACTACCTGGCCTACCTCCCCACCGGCCAACACGTGAACTACTTGTGGATGAATCCGGTAATGCCCGAATGGGAGGCGCTATTCAAAGCGGGCCGAACCAACGCCGCGCAAAGCGCATTCTTCCTCCCCGCCCCCCTCGAGGAATTGTTTGATCTCCAGTCCGATCCCGACGAGGTCAATAACTTGGCCAGCGATCCCAACTACCGCGAGGTGCTGCTCCGGTTTAGGCAAGCCAATCGCGATCACCTTGTGCACACCCATGACACTGGATTTATTCCCGAAGCTCTCCTGGTCGAGTGGAGCCGGATTTCCGGAAAATCTCCCTACGCCATCGGTCGCGACGCCAAACAGTATCCTCTTGAAACGATTCTCGATTCCGCCGACGCCCTGTTGGACCAAGGCGAGAAAGCCCTGCCCGAACTGCGCGAACTCTTGGCACACTCCAACCCAATCGTGCAATACTGGGCACTGGTCAACTGCATGGTGCTCAACACCAATGATGCGAAAGCCACCCAACGCATCATGGCACTCACCGAGAGCCCCATCGCTGCCACCCGCATTGCCGCCGCCGAACACCTCGCCCGCCTTGGCCTGAAAGATCCCCGCCCAGTCTTGAACGACGTCCTACTCAACAACGCCAACGTGATGGCGCGATTGCAGGCCATCAACGCGCTCGACCACGTGAGCAGGTCCTACCCCTACGACCCTGCCGTCTTCAAACGATCTGAGGCCACTTGGCTACTCAAGAGCAAGGACCTGACCGCCGAATGGATGGGGCGTTACGATGGCTACGATGTCCGCGTCATGGAATATCTCGAAACGCTCAATTAATGCCCGTGTCTCGCTGAAATTAGATCCATTTTAACGCAGAGTCACGAAGCCGGTAAGAACCCAAAAATCTGAATTTGACTAATTTGAGGCTCAACTCTGCGTCTCCGCGATTTGGCGTTAAAGTCTGAATCCACCTGGTGATTGGTCTAAACCCTACTGCGCTCGCAGCTTCGCGATGAGAAATTCAATTTCGTCTTTGTAACGCGTTTCGACCCCGGGGTAACTCAGTGTCACCTCGACGCCAGCCGCCTCCAACTTCTCTTTCATCGCCAGACCGAAATTGACGTGATGGATCATCCATCCCTGAGCATTCTTGGTGGGGATCGGGGCCTCGGGACTCATGCCGTAGCGCATGAACACGGGCGGATCATCCGGGCTGATATGATTGAT
>CAXBOL010001017.1:0-1523 GCA_963977295.1 uncultured Opitutaceae bacterium | reverse complement strand
CCATGGGGACCCACCGGGGGTGATGCGCCGATTGCGGGACTTTCCCGCACGGTCGCCAATTTCACGGTTTATTACGAGCGACAAGGCTTCTCGGCCCGTTTGAGCCAACGCTATCGCTCCTCGAATCGCCAATACATCACGACCTTCGGTCCGCCTAATCCAGGTGGTGACGTGAATCCCAATGGTGGGTTCTCGGTTGCACAGCCGGAGAGCGTCTTGGACGCGCAAGTGAGCTACACGTTCGGCTCGGGTCCGATGGAAGGATTATCGATCTTCGCTCAGGCCTATAACCTGAACAACGAGCCCCTCGTGACCTACAACAACGACGATCCCCGTCAGGTCATCAACTACCAGACTTACGGAGCCTCCTACTCGCTAGGCGCCTCGTATAAGTTCTAATCGTTCAGCAAGGAACTGCAGGTCGCGGGGAGTCGTAAAGGCCCCCCGCGACTCGGTTCACCACCAATTTGTTCCGATTCGCCGGCGAGGTCTTTCGATCCGCCGCGAGAAAACTGGTCAAGTGGCGAGGCGACTCAACGCCGTCACGGACCGCCTAATTATTTTGTCTCTTCCCGTGTCCTCAATGCAATCTACTTGGCTCCGTGAACGGTCTTCCGGCGTGCTGGCGCATGTATCGTCCTTACCGGGTGAATACGGTATCGGCAACTTGGGCGAAGGCGCTCGGACCTTTGTCGACTTTCTGGCTGAGGCGGGATTTCAGCATTGGCAGATTTGTCCCGTCGGACCGACTGGATATGGGGATTCGCCCTATCAGTCGTTTTCGAGTTTCGCGGGAAACCCGTATTTTATTGATCTCACCGAGTTGCGCGCCGCTGGCCTGTTGATGGCCGGGGAGTTGGATGAACTTCGCGCCTTGCCGTCTGATCAGGTCGACTACGGACAACTCTACGCCTTGTTTTGGCCGACGTTGGCGAAGGCTTATGCGCGGTTTCAATCGCTCGGAAACGCGGCGCCGTGGGGTGGGGCGCAGGCGTTGGCGGAGTTCAACGCACAGCACGCCGAATGGCTCGGGAGTTTTGCGGCGTTCATGGCGCTCAAAGATGAGTTCGGCGGGCGTCCGTGGCACGAGTGGCCGGCCGAATGGCGGGATTGGAGTCCGGCAGTGGAAGCCCGTCTCTCGTTGACGGCGGCGACCGTGGCGGCCCAGCACCGTTTTTATCAATTTTTATTCTTCAAACAATGGGCTTCACTCCGTGCTTACGGGGCCAGTCGCGGCGTGAAGTTGATCGGCGATGTGCCGATCTTTGTGGCCTTGGACAGTGCCGATACCTGGCGTTGGCGCAGGGTGTTTCGGCTCGATAATGCGGGTCGTCCGCTGGCGATTTCCGGCGTGCCTCCTGACTATTTTTCCGATCGCGGGCAATGTTGGGGTAATCCCCTCTATGACTGGAGTCACCTGGCCGACACCGGCTATGCCTGGTGGATCAAGCGACTGCGGGTCGCGTTCGATTTATGTGACGTGGTGCGGTTGGATCACTTCCGTGGCTTCCATGACGTTTGGG
>CAXBOL010001016.1:0-1530 GCA_963977295.1 uncultured Opitutaceae bacterium | reverse complement strand
CGCTCGGTGGTTTCGGCGGGGGTGGGATCGAGCAGGATTTCCTGGAAGCTGGTGTCGCCGATGAACTCCTCAACCTTCGACACTGCGACCGGGCTGCGGAGGAGGGATTTGGGCGACATCACGATCAGCGGCTTGCGGAAGTCGCGATGGGTTTGGCGGCGCAGCGCGTGAAAGAAATTAGCCGGAGTGCTGATGTTGCAGACCTGAATGTTGTCCTCGGCACAGAGTTGGAGGAAGCGTTCGAGGCGAGCTGAAGAGTGCTCGGGACCTTGGCCTTCATAGCCGTGCGGCAGAAGCAAGACGATGCCCGAGACGCGCTGCCACTTTGATTCGGAAGAGGAAATGAACTGGTCGATCACAACTTGGGCTCCGTTGACGAAGTCACCGAACTGCGCTTCCCATTGGCAGAGCATGTCCGGGTAATCGAGGGAGTAACCGTAATCGAATCCGAGCACGGCGGCCTCGGACAAGAGGGAGTTGTAGACGCAGAGTTTGCCCTGGCCCTCGCAGACGTGATCGAGGGGCGCATAACGCTCGCGGGTTTCGGCATCGTAAAGGTAGGCGTGACGTTGGCTGAACGTGCCGCGACGACAGTCCTGACCGCTCAGGCGCACGGGGGTGCCTTCGTGCAGTAAGGTGCCCCAGGCCAGCGATTCTGCGTAGGACCATTCGATGGGACCACCCTCCGTGAATGCCTTGGCGCGATTGTCGAGCAGGCGTTGGATCTTATTGTTTACGTTGAAGCCTTCCGGCGTGTGCGTGAGGGCGTGGACCACCTTTTCGAGCACGTCGAGCGTCACGCCAGTGGCGACCGAAGTATGGTTGTAGCGGGGCTGAAAGATGGCGGTGGAGCCTCGGAATTGATCGTGGGCTTCTTGCTTGGCGATGCGGGCGGCATCGGCAGCTTTGGCCTTGTGGAAGGCGTCCTCCATCGCGGCGGTGTATTCGGCGACAATGGCATCGGAATCGGCTTGGGCGATGCTGCCTTCGGCAATGAGTTTTTGGGTGTAGATTTTTGAAACGAGGTCGTGCGCTCGAATCAGCTTATACATGAGCGGCTGGGTGAAGGCGGGTTCGTCGCTTTCGTTGTGTCCGTGGCGACGGTAGCAGACCATGTCGATGACGACGTCGCGTTGGTATTTGATCCGAAACTCGAGGGCCAGCTGGGTGACGTAGCAAACGGCCTCCGGGTCGTCACCGTTGACGTGGAAGACGGGGGCTTCGATCAATTTCGCGACGTCGGTGCAGTAACGGGTCGAGCGGGCATCGGCGGGATTGGTGGTGAACCCAATCTGGTTGTTGATCACGAAGTGGACCGTGCCGCCGGTGCGATAGCCGGGGAGTTGCGAGAAATTAAGCGTTTCGGCGACGACGCCTTGACCGGCGAAGGCCGCGTCACCGTGAATGAGGAACGGGCAGACCTTGCGCCGCTCGAGGTCGCCGCGAATGCGTTGACGGGCCCGGGCTTTGCCCTCGACCACGGGGTTGACGATCTCGAGGTGAGACGGGTTGGCCGCGAGCCGAACTTCA
>CAXBOL010001015.1:0-1547 GCA_963977295.1 uncultured Opitutaceae bacterium | reverse complement strand
TTCGTTCAAACACGGCCACTCAATCCTCCGGAGGTATCGGGGTCCACGCACTCGTCACGTAGTCACTTAGCCGCACGGGCTCTGGGCCACGTCCATCGCATTCGAGAACTCAACACGGACTGTCAGATTTAACGGTCGGTTGCCTGTGAATTTGGCTTCCCTCCCAATGCTGTTTCAGATCGCGATTCCTCCGGGGTTGTTGTCTTTAATCCTCAAACCCTGCTTGATCGTGACGAATTGAAGTCGCGTTCTCCTCCCCTTAGCCGGGGGCCAGTTTTCTACCCTCCTTTTTTATGCGTTTCGGCAGCCTCCACATTGTAGACTTCCTCGTCATTCTAGCCTACCTCGCGGTGGTGATATACATCGGGCGCCGTGCAGCGGCTGCGTCGAAGACGGAAGAGGGCTACTTCCTCGCCGGGCGCAAGCTCGGTAAGCTCTACCAGTTTTTCCTAAATTTCGGTAACGCCACCGATGCCAACGGGGCGGTCAGCACGGCCAGTCTGGTGTATCAGAAAGGGGCATCGGGCGTGTGGCTTTCGCTCCAGACGTTGTTCATGAACCCTTATTATTGGTTCATGAATGCGTGGTTTCGGCGGGTGCGGCTGGTGACGGTGGCGGACTTGTTTGAAGACCGGTTTGGGACGCGCAGTCTGGCCCGGTTCTATGCGATTTTTCAAATCGTGGCGACGGTCATCGTGATCATCGGATTTGGCAATCTGGTGGGCTACAAAGTGACGTCCTCTCTGTTAGTTAAGCCGGAAGCGCAATGGTCCGTGCAAGAGCGTGTTTCGGTCGAAGGTTATCGGGAATACCGCGCGTTGGAGTCGGCCGCGACGCTCGGCACCCTCGATGCGACGGGAGAAAGCCGACTCGATACCTTGCGCGAGCAGGAAAAACGGGGTGAGTTGCGCAGCTTCATTTCCTGGCTCGATGGCAATACCGGCAAGTGGACTTACTACCTGCTGTATTCCTTGGTGGTGGGGGCCTACATTGTGATGGGCGGACTTGAAGCGGCGGCAGTCAACGAGGCGTTTCAAGGCACACTCATTGTCATTTTTTCGATCATCCTCATCCCGTTTGGACTCTCTGCGATCGGCGGCTGGAGTCAGCTGGCAGAGAAGGTGCCTCCGGACATGTTTAATCTGCTGGGAGGCAGTGGCGCCTCCAGTATCGGCGGCGCGGAACTCTTCGGCATCTTCTTTATCTCCATCGTGCAGATTCACGGGATCATCGGTAATATGAGCGTATCGGGTTCGGCCAAGAATGAGTTTGCCGCGCGGTTCGGGGCGGTGTCCGGAACTTATGCCAAGCGCGTCATGATTATCTTATGGGCGTTCTGCGGCTTGATCGCCATCGCCCTTTATCAAGGCGCAGACAAACTTTCGGATCCGGATTCAGCGTGGGGCATGATGTCGTTGCAGCTGCTCCAGCCGGGCTTCCTCGGTCTGATGATGGCTGGATTGCTAGCGGCCAACATGTCGACCATCGCGTCGCAGACCATGGCGGTGAGTGCGCTCTTCACCCGTAACGTCTATGGCTACCTCGTG
>CAXBOL010001014.1:0-1563 GCA_963977295.1 uncultured Opitutaceae bacterium | reverse complement strand
GTGTAACCCGTGCCCGCAAACACCCATCCCGCCGGCGTCGAACCCGAAGCTCCCGTAAAACTCTCTGTCAGCACTTGAGCACGGGCCACCTCAGCACCGATTAGGCCAACCACCAGAGAGACCAGCAGCCGAGGAGTATTCATTAGTAAGCCCTCAAGCTAGGGGGATCACCCTAGGACTGCAATAGGGCTGTTGAGTGTATAAATACCTATCCCCGCGAGGCGTCCCTACCCTCCCAAATAACTCATCTCCGCCTTCGCCCGCAGTTCCCCACTGGCCAAAACTTGCGCCCGTTCGTCCGAATAGCGGTCCCGGCGCCCCGCCCAAACCCGCTCCAAATAAGTTTCCAACTCGGCCTTTCCCGCCCCTGCTCGCAGGGCCCCCAGCACATCCCAGCCCAGCGCGGTGAACAGACAGGTGTAGAGCTTCCCGTCCGCCGACAATCGTGCCCGATGACAATCCCGGCAAAACGGCTCCGTGATCGAGGCAATGATCCCAATCTCACCCGACCCATCCTCGTAGCGGTAACGCGACGCCACCTCGCCCCGGTAAGCCGGCCCCACCGCCTTGATCGGCCACTTCGCCCCGATCCGCTGCACGATTTCCGCCGCCGGCACCACTTTGTCCCCCGCCCAGTGGTTCGTGTTGCCCACGTCCATGAACTCAATGAACCGCAACGTCATGCGCCGCGCCCGAAAATACTCCGCTACCGCTTCGATCTCGTGGTCGTTCACCCCCCGCTGCACCACCATGTTGATCTTCACCGGCAGGCCCAACGCCGCGACCGCATCGATCGCCCGCAACACCCGTTCCGGCGCGAGGCCTTGGCCATTCATCCGTCCCGCCGTCGTCGCATCCAACGAATCCACCGACACGTTGACGCGATCCAACCCCGCCTCCTTCAGCGCCGGAGCAAAGCGCTCCAGCAGCCAGCCATTCGTCGTCAACGCCACATCGGTCACCCCCAATTGCCCCTTCAGGCGTCGCACCAGTTCCGGCAAATCACTTCGCAGCAACGGTTCTCCTCCCGTGAGCCGAATTTTTTCCACCCCCAAGGCCACGAACGCCCCCGCGATCCTTACAATCTCATCGGTCGACATCAATTGCGGGTCGCGCATGAACGGATACCCCGCGCCAAACACTTCCTTCGGCATGCAATACGGACACCGAAAGTTACACCGATCCGTCACCGATATGCGCAAATCGCGCACCGGTCGACCCAAGGTATCTTTCACGTGAACGGCAGACATAAACGCCCCAAGAAGACGCCAAATCGCGTCAACACAACCCCACACGTGCGGTCGTGGGTTGAACTCGTCACAAATTTCCCGTTTTCTTCGCCTTTCTCCATGCTCCTTTCTCCTGCCGCTGCCACCGCCATCATCACGCCCCTCCTCCCCATCCTCCCCGTCGAGGACTGTGGCATTGGCTCCGCCCATGGCCGTATCCTGCGCCGTGCCATCAAGACCGACCGCGACATGCCAGCCTTTGACCGGGTCACCATGGATGGATTCGCCGTCAACGCCGCCGACCTCACCACCAAACCCCGCCGCACTCTCCGCG
>CAXBOL010001013.1:0-1564 GCA_963977295.1 uncultured Opitutaceae bacterium | reverse complement strand
TCCTGCTGGAATCGACGTGGGCAAATTGGACGAAAATTCGGGATTAGCGCTGCGCCGGGCGACTCGATTTTTCGCTAATAGTTCCGTTCATCCAATCTTCGTTGGAAATTTTGTTTTACTTTGGAATTACCGCCCGGTTCTTTGACCGAGACCGTGACTATCGAACAACCCGTGAGCCAGACCCATACGCGCAAGTCCTTTTTTGGCCGTTTAACCGCCTTAATCGCTGCATCGGCATTCATGCCGCGGCTCTTCGCGAATTCTGCTAATCGCACGAATGTCCAAACTTCTGGGCAATCGTCATTTAAACTTCAGCCCGACCAGCGGGCCGTCGCTCGCGACGCGGATTCGATTTAACCGGCGCCCCCGCCTGACTTTTCCTCCCGGCCCATGTCGAAACTCTTTCCTAAATCGGCTAACCGATTGCCGTTCCAAATCATCATTTTTCTGGTGATTTTTGGCGGCATCGTCACAGCGGCGACGAATTATTACGCGACGCCCAAATATACTCGCGTAGGCTACGCCCCGGTCCAACCGGTGCCGTTCAGCCACGAGTTTCATAATGGCCAACTCGGTCTGGATTGCCGTTATTGCCACTCCACCGTGGAGAAAGCGGGCCATGCGGCCGTGCCGACCTCTCAAACCTGCATGAATTGCCATAGCCAGGTGAAAAACCAGAGCCCGCTGCTCGCTCCGATCCGAGAAAGCTACGAAACTGGCGACCCGGTCGAGTGGGTTCGGGTTCATCAAGCGCCTGATTACGTTTATTTCGATCACTCCGTCCACGTGAACCGCGGTGTCTCCTGTGTGGAGTGCCACGGCCAAATCAACCAGATGGAAGTCGTGACCCACAGTAAACCGCTCTCGATGGGCTTCTGTTTGGATTGCCACCGCGATCCTGCCCCTCGTCTTCGCGATCCCTCGTTGGTTACAGAATTGGATTGGAAACACCCCGGCGGACCCGAGGCCCAGAGGGCTGAAGGGGAAAAGTTTGTGCATGACTGGAACATCAACCCGCCGCAAAGCTGCTCCGGCTGCCACCGATGAAACGCAAAGTAAACCATCCTGAACCCTCTGCTCGTGAGTTGAGTGGTCCTCGCTATTGGCGTAGTCTCGATGCCCTCGTTGAAACCCCCGGGTTTCAGGAGAAAATCGAACGCGAATTCCCCGACGGCGCGGCCAACCTAAATGGAGTGGATCGTCGCCACTTCTTTAAGCTGATGGCGGCCTCATTTGCTCTTGGCGGCATGGGCTTGGCCACCGGCTGCCGACGTCCGGAGTCTCACATTCTACCTTATGGGAAATCCGTAGTCGGTGTAATCCCGGGGATTCCCCAGTATTACGCGACCTCGTATCCGATCCGCGGTGCGGCATTACCACTATTGGCGGAGACGCAACAAGGGCGTCCGACTAAGTTGGAAGGTAATCCCACTTATGCGCCTTACGGCGGGGCTTCGTCCCTCTTAGCGCAGGCCTCCATCCTCGATCTTTATGATCCGGATCGAGCTACGACGCACACCCAGAATGGCGCCGCCATCTCTGCCGTCGCCGCTCGCGATGCGTT
>CAXBOL010001012.1:0-1578 GCA_963977295.1 uncultured Opitutaceae bacterium | reverse complement strand
CTGACGATTGCGACGGCGCTGACGCTGTTCGTGATTCCGGTGATCTACATCCTGCTCGATCGCTTGGTGGTTAAATTTACGGGAAGGTCCAGCGCTCACGGGTTGGTGCTGGCGGCGGAAATTGAACGTCAAGTCGCGGAAAAGGAGTCGCTGGCCGGGAATCACCCATCGTCTAACTAGACGACTGGTGATCTAACCGAGCTGAGGCAGTTGAGAAACCACCAAGGGTCAAATAATCGTTAATACCGACGTCTTGAATGATTTGGACACTAGAAAGGTAGGGACGGACCGCCGGGCCGTCTGCCGTGGCTTAGCGAGGGAATTTTTCTGGAACCATCAGCCTGATGGCGCGCCCAGCGTGCCCGCCAAAGTCCCTGCTCAGCGGGACGACGGACGGCGGTCACACCCTCCCTCAGAACAAATGACTCTAAAGTCTGTTTCTCAAAAGCGTTGGGATAAACCGCAGTTTGTCACAGAGGTCACAGAGGCAAATCGGAGTGTCACAGCGACAAAGGAGAATAAACATTCTCCCCTGCAGGGAGATCGGCTTACCCAAAGATCTGTTTTGTAGATAGAGCTCGGTAGACTCTGTGCGATGCTCCGTGCCCGTAGTGACCCAATTTCAACGCGGAAGTTATGCGTGTCCCTGATTTACAAGGTCACTAGGCTGGGTTCGTCGCGTGCCAGCGCGGCTCCTCCTGTGGAGTATGACGTGACTAGTTGGTGGCTGGGGCGGGGTGGAGGTGTTTTTCGTCACCCGGTTGGTTAAGTTTCCAGTAGGGGATCCGCACCAACTGAGTGCGCGTGAGATTACTGCCGTCCCAGCGCTGCCACGATTGCAGCGCATGGGGCGAAGTGGGGTCGAAGGTGAATTCGTCGGTGCCGCGCTCATGCGTGACGGTGACATGCCAAGCCTTCGGCATCCTCTTGATCCCGAAGGTTGCTTGGGTCCAGGCCAGTTTATCGGCTTTTGAATCGATGACCGACTCCATCAACGGGGCTGTAAACGTTTCCACTTGGCCGAAATCGAGGGTGCGGAGTTTGAACGGGAGTTCGTCGTAGGTGAGCGCTCCGCGAGGGGGTTTGGCGTAGGTCGAAACTTCGCTCATGCCCTCCCAATACGTGAATGCGCGGTAACGCCAACCGCCCGGCCCGCGATTGCCTTGTTTGTAGCTCAGGCCGCAGGAGTCGTTGGTGGTGGAGGCAAATTTGATCAGTTCGCCGTCACTTTGACGCCAAAATGAGGAGTGGCCTTGGTCGTATCGATAACTGCCGGTTGGCACCGTGATGATCTGATTGAGTTTAAAAACGGGATAGGCTCCGGGGGTCTGCCAGTCGTCGGCCTTGACCTGTTCTTTGCCGGCAAAGTCTTCCCGCACCACGATGTGGCGAATTTCGGTTTCGCGGAGCGTGCCGTAGCGTTTTTCGTGGGCCTTGAAAACGGCGACCTCGGCGTTACCGTCGCCCCAGAGCTCGTGGCGTTCGAGCAGCCGGGTGGAGAATGGATTTCCGAGCAGCGTCGAAGCCAAGGCGACGGTAACGACGGCGGCGAAAAGGAAGAGCCGATGACTTTTCATA
>CAXBOL010001011.1:0-1588 GCA_963977295.1 uncultured Opitutaceae bacterium | reverse complement strand
CGCGCCACCTTCTCCCGGAGCCCCGCGGGCGCCTCTTCCGGGTATTCGTTAATAAAATACGCAAATGCCCGCATGGTGATGTGCTCCGACATCCTTTGCCCCTTGGTGGTCATCGGATCGGTCCAATCCAGATTGACAATCATCCACTCCATCTGCCGATAGGCGGCCTCGAAGTATTTTCTCGCATCGGACTCTTCCTGGGATTTGCCCACTTCAAACATCATCAGGTTCGGAATCACCGATGCGCCCGGAGGCAGTTCGCCTTTGTTGGTGCCCATCCGTGTTTTAAGCGCGAGTAGATCGTGGCTTTCGCTTCGATCATACTTGGTGGTCGATGTCTCACGCACCGCGGACTGCGACCAGATCGATTTCAGGTAAGCGTAAACGACGTCGAAGTTTTGCTGCGGCAGCCATTTTTTAAGGTAGGGATAAGCGTAAAGGAAGTGGGCGAGTTCCGCCTTTTGGTGTTCGTGCTCCAACTGCTGGGATACTTTTACATCCGCATCCCAGTGGATGAGCTTCACCACGTCGGGCGCCGCGCCGTCGTAGGGATCGAGCTTGCCCCAGAGTCCTCGATACTCCGCGGGATAAGTCGAGTTTTCGACGTAGTGAATCGTGGACTTCAATCGGGCGTAGCCCGCCGGATTTGACAGATATTGGGCGACCAGTGACTGCAGGGCCCAGTTGAAAAAATCTCCGTCCCGCCACGCCCACGAAAGACTGCGAACTTCGCGGGTGGTGCCCACGTAATGCCGCGCACCTGCCATAAAATCGAGCGAGTGCTGGAGACTGACCCGCTCCATCCAATACGGCCCGATGCGAAACGGGAACGAATCACCGTCGCCCACCGTGATGACATATTCGGCACTGGAGGCCGGATTGAAGGCGCTGAAATATCCGATGTGTCCGCTGATGTTTCCGGAGAACTCCACTTCACCCGTGGAGTTGTTTTTGATCCGAAACAGGTCACCGTCCCCTGCCTTGGGGGCCGTAAATCGTTTGGGTTGGCCGAGGTTGTAACCGCTTTGATTGCCAATGACGTCCTTCAGTTCGGAGAGGTCCGCCGAGTATTCGATGCCGTAGATTTCGAATTCCTTCACCACCACCTTCCCCGCTCCATACAAAGCGATCCGAAATTCGTCGGCGAGCATGGGTTTGGCCTACTCCGCCGTGATGCGGGCATCCCCGGCAAAGTCTCGTCGCACAATATCCCGCCAGCGTCCGTTCATCTAGTTCTGAAACGCATACGAGGTCGAGGCATCGCCGGCCGAGAGATCCAATTCCACTTCAAACTTGGTGACCTCTGAGTTGCCCGGCAATTCGACGTTGAGCCATTTTTCGTCCGCCGCACTCGCGTTGGACCACGCCGTGGTCGGATCCCCATCGATCGCCCACTTCGGGTGACCCGTTTCCGGCACGGCACTCGAGGTCGCCACACCGGTCGTCGCGAGATTGTTTTGGGCCTGACTGACGACGGTAAAACTCAGCAGGCTGGCAACAAAGCAGGCGCATTTGACGATATTCATAGGGTAAACAAAGGGGGGGGTAGAGCGACTACGCGGACAGACCGTCATCATGAGCTGACTGA
>CAXBOL010001010.1:0-1595 GCA_963977295.1 uncultured Opitutaceae bacterium | reverse complement strand
TCATTTCGATCGTGGATACGGTGAGCTCGTTCAGTGCCGTGCCCATCGCCAAGGATGCGCTCGGCATCGATATTATGATCACCGGCTCTCAAAAAGCCCTCGCATTGCCGCCGGGCTTGGCGCTGTGCTCCGTTTCGGAGCGGGCGCGTGAGCGCGCAGCCCAGGTGCCGAATCGCGGCTACTACTTCGATCTGCTCGAATTCCATAGCAACCATGAGAAGGGCATGACGCCCAGCACGCCCAATATCCCTCACATCTACGCGTTGCGCTCCAAACTGGAAGACATTAACGCCGAGGGCATCGATAACCGCTACGCCCGCCACGCCCGCCTCAACGCCAAGGTGCGTGAGACGATTTTTGCGCAAGGTTTCAAATTGTTCCCCGCCGAGGAGTATGGATCGCTGTCACTCAACTGCTTCGCCAACACCCGTAACCTCGACCTCGGGGCGCTCAACAAAACCCTCAAATCCGAACACTCGCTGGTGATCGATGGGGGCTACGGCAAGCTGAAGGGCAAGACCTTCCGTATTTCCAACATGGGTGACGAAACCGACGAAACCATTGCCAGCATGCTGACCTCGGTGGTGGCCGCGATGGCCAAAACACCGGTGGTCAGCGCCTGATTTTTAAAGGGTTAATTTAGCAGTAAAACGGACGGACTTTGCTCCGTCCGTTTTTTGTTTCTGCAAAACTTTACCTTGATTTGCTGCCACGAGCTCCCTTACCGCTCCCTCCCTTAATGAAGTCCCTTGTCATCGCAGAGAAACCCAGCGTCGCGGCCGATTTAGCCAAAGCTCTCGGTAAAATACCGCGTCAAGGCGACGTTTTTGAGAACGACGAATACGTCATCGCCTCGGCCGTGGGCCACGTGGTCGAGCTGGAAATGCCCGAAGATATCGATAAAAAGAAATACGGCTTCTGGCGGCTCCAAACCCTCCCGATCATCCCGAAAAAATTCGGGCTCAAGCCGATCAAGTCTTCCGAGGACAAACTCAAGGTCCTCAAAAAACAGCTGAAGCGCAAAGACATCGACCAAGTGGTCAACGCCTGTGACGCCGGACGCGAAGGTGAGCTGATCTTCACCTATCTTTACCAAATCGCGAATTCGAAACTACCGGTGCAACGCGCCTGGATGCAAACGATGACCCCCGAGGGGATTCGCACGGCATTTAAGAATCTGCGCAGTGGCGACAAGATGGCTGGGCTCGCTGACGCGGCCCGCTGCCGCTCCGAAAGTGACTGGTTGATCGGCATCAATGGCACCCGAGCCCTCACCAAGCGCATGTTCGGATCCCGCGCCGGCAACGTGGCCTCAGTTGGCCGCGTGCAGACCCCCACCCTCGCCATCATCGTGACGCGCGAACTGGAAATCCGAAATTTCAATCCGCGGGATTACTGGCGGGTGACGGCAAACTTCAAAGTTGCCGCCGGTGATTACGAGGGCGTTTACCAACGTCCCAATTTCAAAAAAACCGACGATCTTGATCGGGTGGATCGCGTCTGGGACGAATCCACTGCCAAAGCCGTATGGGCCGCGTGTCAAAACCATCCTCCGGCGATTGTTTCCGAAGAGAAAAAGGCCACGACTCAAATCG
>CAXBOL010001009.1:0-1607 GCA_963977295.1 uncultured Opitutaceae bacterium | reverse complement strand
CGCATCGCGTCTTCCACTCCGGCATCAGGCCACCCGGGCACATCGTCGGAGCTGTCATCCGTTTCGGTTTCGAAATCGACCACCGGCATCGGTGGAGGTTCAGCCGGGACAAAAATTTTCGCCTTCCGATCCAGCGCACTGCGGACCTCGATCGGGGCTGCGGCGATGGAGCTCGATCGCTCGACTGCTTGTGCTCGCTCGGCGGCAAACACGGCCTGCAACCGGGAATCCAGTTGGCTAATCAGGACTTTTTTTTTTCGTCACCCTCTCCGCTCGCGGGAGCAGATTCGGCCAACGAAGCCAATTCCTTGATCAAACTGTCGATGGCCCGCGAACGGCTCGCATCCACCGCTTTGAGTAGCGTGACTTCCAAGTTGATTTTCTCGGCCAACCCCAGCTTCACCCCGCCTTCGCCTTCGCGCAGGGCATCGAGTAGCCGGGTGATTTGTTCGGTCGTGAGCGGATAACCCAGTTGCTCACTCTTACCGGCATTGGCGATGGCGTGCAGCAGCGCCTCGCGCACCACCACTTGCAGATCAGCCAGCAGCCGCACCAAATCGCGTCCCGCCTCATCGCACTCATCCACAATCGCAATCAGCTTTTGATGGTTACCGGAGGCGATCGCGGCGGCCAACTCCGCCAGTTTTTCGGCTGAGACCAAGCCGTAAACTTCCAACACGTCGGGCTCGCCGATATCGGTGCCGCAAAACGAGATCATTTGATCAAAAATCGACTGTGCATCCCGCATGCCGCCGTCAGCCATGCGCGCGATGCACTTCAAGGCTTGATCGGTCACCGCAACTTTCTCGTCGATCGCGATTTTCTTCAGTCGCTCGACGATGATGTCGGGCGGAATCGGTTTCAGATCGAAGCGCTGACAACGCGAAATAATCGTCGCCAACACCTTCTGCGGATCGGTGGTCGCGAACACGAATTTCACGTGGGCTGGCGGCTCTTCCAAGGTCTTGAGCAGCGCATTAAATGCCTGCGCCGACAGCATGTGGACTTCGTCGATGATGTAGACCTTAAACTTCCCTTGGGCCGGCGCGTATTGCACCGTTTCGCGCAGGTCTCGGACTTGATCGACGCCGTTGTTGGACGCCCCGTCGATTTCGATCACATCCAAGTGCGACCCGTCGGCAATCGACACACATGCCGGATCAGCCGGATCGAAGTCAGCATTGGGGCCGTCGGTGCAGTTCAGGGCTTTCGCAAAAATTCGCGCCGTCGAAGTTTTACCGGTGCCTCGCGGTCCCACAAAGAGATACGCGTGAGCAATCCGGTCGCGGGCGATGGCGTTGCGCAGCGTCCGGACCACGTGATCCTGGCCCACTAAGTCCTCGAAGGTCTGCGGGCGCCACTTACGGGCAATGACTTGATAACCGGTTGAGGCCAAGGGAGGGAGCGCTATCGAAAGATATCCAAGTGAAGTTTAACGGAGAAAAGAGGTGGCCAGGCACTCCACGGCACTGGGAGAACGTCGCTACCGTTGCTACCTTCCGGTCCTGGCGGAGTTCACGCGCCTGCCCATGCATGGCGCCTGGCCAATGCGGACCTTGGAGGAGGTCCCGACCGGGATTCAACGAGAATCTTCGCTACATTTTCAT
>CAXBOL010001008.1:0-1623 GCA_963977295.1 uncultured Opitutaceae bacterium | reverse complement strand
CGAAGATCGTCTCAAAGGTTTCGTGGGGCACATCGGGGACCCATTTCGCTCCCGGTCGATACCACGGCACGACATGCACGTGGGCCGTAAACATAGGTTCTTTCTCTGCGGCGTTGAACGTGATGCGCCGATTCCACGGCAATAGAAACAAGTCATGTGGCTCGGGACAATATTCGACGCCATTAACCACGATGGAGCCACGTCCGCTTTTCGACCAAAAGAGTAACCGACTCTGCACGCACCGATTGGTGTGCGTTTGCCCCGGGGCAAACTGATACCACCCCGCTCGACACACCGCCGGGGCTTCATCAAATCGAGAGAGTCTTGCTTGCTTAACTTTCATCGATGGGGGGAGCCGGATCGTGCCACATTTCGCAGCAAGGCAAACTTACCTCTGGATGTCCAACTGCATCAGTCGGGAGTGAAAAACCTCGCACCTCACCGCGCCAAAACCGGTTGATTAAAATCCGTAACCCCACGGGCAAATTGTTTAATCCGCGTCCGCTCAAACGGCTCGAACTCCAGCTGATACAATGCTCCTTCTTGCAACGCCGGTCGCGTGGACTCGCGCCTGGCCAGGGTCGCAATCAAGCAGGCCTTCATCTCCGCGACCTGCCCCGAATGCTCGCAGACCAAATTGGTCTCCTCCCTCGGATCATCCTGCAAATTGAACAACTGTTCGCGACCGCCGTTCGCCAGCCAGATATACTTCCATGGGCCTTGCCGGATCATTGCTTTGAAATACCGCGTCCCCGGCGAACCATACATGCCTACGAGGTGTTCGCGGGGTTGCGCTTCACCCCGAAACACCGCCAGCACGTTTTGACCGTCGCGCGCTTCCAGCGCCCCGGAGGCTCCCGTAGCCAGGGCGAACAAATCGGTCAAAGCGACCAGTCCATCATAACGCAGCCCAGCGGGGATATGTTGCGGCCAACTCACCAAAAACGGCACCCGAGTCGATTCTTCGAAAAAGCTCTCCTTTTGCCAAGCCCCGTGGTCCCCCAAGTGATCCCCATGGTCGGAGAAGAAACAAATCAACGTATTGTCCGCGTCGGGTCGCGCCTCGACCGCGTCCAATATGCGACCAATACAATCGTCCAGAAACGCGATTTCTCCAAAATAGCGGGCCCGGATTTGGCGGGCCCGCAGGGGCGAAATATCCTCGGCCCAGACCGCATGATTCATCCACCCCAAGTAATCGTCGGCCTCATTAATAGTCCCACTTCCCTCCAACGGCACCGGCATTTGGTCCGGATCAAACATGCGATTATACGGCACGGGAGGCGCAATCGGCGGATGCGGAGGCACAAAAGAAACGAATCCGAAATAAGGGCGTTCGTCCTCGGTATTGATTTCTTCAATCGCGCGCTCCGTCGCCCACGCTTCCCCCGTCAGCTCCGCCGCCATCGGGCGCAACTGCGGCATGTAATACATGTCACTCCGCTCCCCGTGCACTTGCTCCAGGTGCCCCATATCCGGAGCCCGTTCCCGGAGCCAAGCCACGTAGTCGTCACCCAAATACTCAGCTTCGGTCGGCCACAGTTCTTCGCTGTATTCATGCACCTCAAACCCCAACGGTTCGTGCCGAGGTTCGGTGTGAAACTTACCCAATCCCCACGTGCG
>CAXBOL010001007.1:0-1623 GCA_963977295.1 uncultured Opitutaceae bacterium | reverse complement strand
GATCGAATGCCCGGCCCCGGACTTCTTCGCCGTAGGGCACGGCACCTTTGCCCCGGTCAATTCCGCCCCCGTGGTCGTGAACGCCAAGAACGCGCTCAATTGCTACTGGCCCATGCCTTTCCGCAAGCATGCCAAGATCACGATAACCAATGAAACCGAGGAGGACGTTCGGCTAGTGACCTATCAGATCACTTATGTGGTGACCCCCGTCCCCGCCGCGGCGGGTTACCTCCACGCCCAGTATCGCAGGGCGTCAACCGCGACCCAAAATCCTTACTTGATTCTCGACGGCGTGAAAGGCCAGGGGCGCTACGTCGGCACTTTCTTGGCTTACACCCAACTGGAGCAAGGCTGGTTTGGCGAAGGCGAGATCAAGTTCTACATGGATGGCGACGACGAGTTTCCCACGATTAGCGGCACCGGCATGGAGGACTATTTTCTTGGCAGCTATGGACTGAGCCGCGTCTTTTCGACCGCCTATTCGGGCAACGTCCTGCCGACCTCCGATGCCAAAAAAACCGACCCTCCGCAGTTCTGGAGTCTCTACCGCTGGCACATCCTGGATCCCATCAACTTCGACCAAGATCTCCGGATAACTCTGCAAGCCTTGGGCTGGGATAATAAAAAATACAAAAAAATGTCAGATGACATCTCCTCGGTCGCCTACTGGTATCAGTCCGAGCCCCACGCCCCATTCCCGAAGCTTCCCTCGCTCGCGGAACGGCTTCGCGTTGCCCAACCCGACCATACTCAAATCCGGGAGACGAAAAAAGAAGATCTAAGCCAGGGTGAAGTCATCAATCCCTGATTGCTAACTGCGAGAGCAGCCAAGTCGGGCCAGTCCCGATCAGTAGATGTGTAGAGCTACCGCGAACCGCCACTGCAGGGAGTGCCACTTCAACCGATCGAAGTAAGGTCGGAGTCTCGGCCCCATTGCAAATCAACCATTAGACCGGAGCCTTTCCAGATCGGCGGTTGAGACGCCTCGCGCCGCGAACATAAGTCACATCGGTAAGGTAAAGCTCGCACCTATCGTCCACACCGTGAAACTCTCTTAACCATCTCCACTCTCCCCGAAATCCCACCCTGCGCCGGCTGCGGTCGTTGTTGCCATTGGGTCGTTGAACTCGTCGAACTTCACTCCGACGATCGCGTGCCCGAAGCCATGGTGGTGGAACATGACGGCGTTCGCCTCATGGACCAGCGGAGCGATGGGGCCTGCGTGGCATTGGACCCCTTGACGCGCCTGTGCACGATCTACGAAACGCGCCCCCAGACCTGTCGAGACTTCAAGCGAGGTGAAGCGCTGTGCCTCAAGGTGCTCGGCATCGCCACCCCCTGACCATCCTCGAGCCTACACGAGTCGCCCCACCATCAGGCGTAGGAAACAGGCGTCGACCCAAGCGATCAGCTCACGCCTGCGCCGACGCTGCCTAACGTGGTAACCTGCCCGGCCTCAAAACGACCCGAACAGGGTTATTGTTGACATATCAACTATTGATATATCTTCGATTTGATATGTCTGTTACTCCCGCCATTGAACTCGTGGTCCAAACCGTGCGCACCAGCAACGCCCTGCTTCGCGCCAGCCAACGCATTTTCAAACCGTTCGGCCTGACCGAG
>CAXBOL010001006.1:0-1632 GCA_963977295.1 uncultured Opitutaceae bacterium | reverse complement strand
ATATCGAGCACTTTCGGATCATAGCGGTTCGAGCTACTGCGGGAGGCACCGTAATTGAAATTGGTAAATCGTCGCATGTCGGTCATCTGGGCCGGCTTTACCTGAATAATCGGCCTTCCTCCCGCGGAAGGATGATTTGTCCCTGCTGTGCTGGTGGTTGATCCCGGCAAAATCACTTCGGTGCCATCCGCGGTGTAGGCCCGGTATTGACCGGCTGGAACGATGACCGTCGCACCGTTTGGTTTGCGACCCGTGCGAGGAAGGGAACTGGGATTTACCGTGATATAGAGACCTGCTTGGCGCGACAGTTTCTGATTCTCGACCTCGGCATTGTATCCCGGGTCCAACATCGTTTTCGGCCGTTCAATCATCGCCCGCCCCGTATTCTGGGATTGATCCACCCCGTCATTGGGCGTCGGATCTTCCTCATAGTCACCAAACGCCACGGGTTTATAGACTTCCACCCCATGCACCGCGGTTTGGAGGTAGCCATTGAAAGTATTGGAGGCAAAACTGCGAAACTGGCTCTGGGTCAGAGTCGACTCACTGCCTGATCCCATTTTATGATCCCGCCACACGCCACTGCCGGCGCGCAAATTGATCATGCTGCCGGTTTTATCCGTAAACCGAATCGCCTCCTGCGTCACCGGTTCAGGGTCGCCGTCGCCCATAATCGGGGTCGAACGATACCCCCAATAGACCCCTCCCTTAACGGTGACTGGGCCCCGGAAATCAGTTTCCGAATTGTTGTTGGCCTGCCCCACTACCCACAAATCACCGTTGGTGTGAACCGGACCAAAAATCGTCATATCTGCTCCGGGAGCAACTTCCAGATCCATGTTGTAGAACAAAGCGTGGGAGAAGAGCGGCGCCTCCCGCATCGCCAGTGTCTCACCCACGTAGGCCGTGACCGAATCATTTCCGGTCGAAGTCACGGTGGCCTTGGCCAGGATTTGCACATCGCGCCGGAAGATCCGCTTGCCTTTCATGGGATCGAAACGGTTGTTGGGGTCGGAGGGATCCACAAAGAAGTGGGTGCCGGACAAATCGTTCGTTATTGTTCTGACCACACCTCCCATCACCTCCACTGAATCCGGCAATACGTTGGTCCCCGCAAACAACGATACCGGCGGTTTGATCAACGGACTTGAACCTTCCGGGTTAAGTAAATCGACGGGAAAACTGGTTTGGTTTTCCATCCGAAAACGCACCTGTGCGAAGGCATATTCGGCCGCTGCCTCCGCCGCGTTCCGGGCTTCCAAGCGGCGCGCATGCCGCTGGTTCATTTTTCGTTCGGTGAGAGAATAACTAAGGATACTGGTCGCCGCAATCGCGAGCACGGTCGCGAAAATCATCGCGACGACCAACGCGGACCCTTGGTTGCTTCTCCAGGTTCTATTTGACGAGCGCATACCGTCTTAGCCCCGCGGCGATACCGTAAAATTGTATGTGTTGGTGGCCCGCCGGTTCATATCACCGTTGTGAAAAATCTTTCCTTTCACCATCACACTGCGATCTCGGAAATTGTAGAACAATCGCCCGTTTGAAAGCCCGCGGGAAAGTTCAACGACTTCCGGATGAGTATTGGCCGATTCCACCTCGGGCAGTAAATCCCAGATATTACCGGTCGCT
>CAXBOL010001005.1:0-1638 GCA_963977295.1 uncultured Opitutaceae bacterium | reverse complement strand
CGCCCTACCTCAGAACACGTTGCGCTAAAGTCTATTTCTCAAAAGACGTCGGTATAAGCCGATCCGAAACATCACGGGTTACAGCATCCTAGTGGTTGGCTGTCAAAGTCTCTCCGGGGCGACGAATGTCGGGCGTAAAGCCCGACCCACAAAGTAGATGTATCGATATACGGCAGCACGGGAATTCCCACCGACATCTCCTTTCACGGTGATAGTCAGGAAACAGCTTTAGTGGAATTCCATGGAGAAGTCCTGGTGGCTCCGTTTATTCCCAGACACGCCCTAGGGTTTGGTTGATTGGGCGGCGTTGACGGAATTTTGGATTCGGGAGATGAAACTTTCGTAGATCACGCGGGAGCGAGATTGGTGGGTGCGGTCCTTGGCGTAGTTTAACACTTGCATTGCCATCTTCACATTGCCGCGGCGCACCTGCAGCAGGGCCATGGGTAAAATGATTTTGGGGTCCTGGGGAAAATACCGGGCCCCGGCGGCGAGAATCACGGTGTCCTCGCGCAGTAGTGGTTCGTCGGACTGGTCCCACAGTTCAGCGAATTGTGAATAGGTCGCGGGAATGGCGGGCGCAGATTCATGAGCGAGTCGGAGTAAACTCAAGGCCGGACCGATCTGCGTTATATCGAGTTTTTCTTCCGCCGGCACGGTGCTGCGCACCGCCTCGAAACGCAGGCGAGCCAGCGCCTGCAGGAGATGGGGGCGCCGAATGCCTTGGGCCCACGCGGTCTCTAATTCAGGCAGCGCCACCTCGAAATTATCGGCCTCAAATTCGAGTAATCCAGATATGGCCGTTAACTCCGGACTGCCATGACCCACTTGTTTGGCCGTAGCGATGGTCTGACGCGCTCGGCTCAAATAGATCTCGGTCAGGTCGGGCTGTAACTTGCGAATATAGTCGGTTTCCATCCGCTCCCAATCGCCCAAAATACGGGCCACCTCGGCGCGGGTCGCCCGGACGGCAGTGATATCGGAAGGTGGATCAAAATTCTTCAGTCGGAGGGTGCGCTTCTTGGTCGCGTCGGATTCCCGGAAGGCGGTGATGCGCGACGCGGCTTCGGCATACGAAAGGCCGAAACATTCACGAAAAATTTCTTCGTTGAGCACGGCGAACTGGTGACGATCGATGAGTTTCCAAAACGCCTCTTGGTAAGTGCGATCATCCGCAATCAAGGCCCAACGCACGAACAGGCTGCACTGTTCGCGCCATTCCTGAGCCAAGGTCGGCTCTTGAGGCAACTCATTGAGTAACACAAAAGGCAGGTCGATGAGCGGAGGGCGCTGAGCAGGTGCGACTTCCGCCGGCCCGACCTCTCCGGCTGGAGCTGATCCAGCCGCAGCGGGGCCGTCATCATGCTGGAGGTTACCGCCCGCAACGGGAGCGACGGCCGGAGCAAGAGGATCCAGTGGGGTAAGTTCGATCCAGGTGGAGACGAATCGAAATGAATCGTAGACATCGATGAGTCCGTGAATCGACCAGACGGGCAGGGCGGGGTAGGCGCGGAGTAGGCGTTCGGTGATACGATTGGTATTGGCGTGAAATTCGAAGTCGGCAGGCGAGTTTTGGGCCCCGAATCCGCGTCCAAGACTGCCACCAAAATCGGAAAATCCGTTACCTTCGTTGAGATC
>CAXBOL010001004.1:0-1661 GCA_963977295.1 uncultured Opitutaceae bacterium | reverse complement strand
TCGATCTTTCAGGCCGTAACCAATCGATTCGCCGATCCATAGTTCGTGAAACATGATCTGCCATTTCGCGGTGCCGCCCAGTGACCGCAGCACTTGAGGCAGCGTCCAAGGTAATCCTTTGGCGTGAAATGCGTAGGGGACGAACTGAAGACTGATCCAGTCTGGTTCCCTACGCGCAACCCATTTGCGGGCCCGCATGATTTGCTCTGGCTCAAGCGGTTTTGCCGGAAGTCGAAGATAAGGCAAACCTTGCTGCATACCCTCGTCCGGCTCCGAGACCCAATGATCATGCAGTGCGACCAGTGCGACCTCGCATCCCAGTTGTTGACACGCGATGCCGAGGCGCCGCGTGTAATCACCGACCCCATTGCGTTCGGGCTGAAGGTTTCCGCAGATGAATACGATCCGCATGGTCCACTACCTCACGGTCGTTGGCCCGGAGCAAGTTCCCCAAGCGCAATCCAATCGCGGGATCTCGTCAGCGGCGTGATTCATGAATTATCGATTCAAGCGACAGACTGGGTCTGTGAATGATTTCGGCGCGATAGACAGCTGCATCCAGAAGCTGTAGACCGAAAAGAGTGTTTCCCAAGGTCAAAATTTCATGGCGCGAAGCGCGACAGCAGATGAAGGCCGAAGGAGCACATGGTGATTTGTCGGCAAGCGACTGAGAGACGATCCTGAGCATCGGGTGATCCCGAGGTGGGCTTGGGCGTGGACGTTGGATTTGACCGATACCAACCGGCGTGAGGCGAGACGGGTTTACTTCAGCATTCGCGATCGCGAAACCCTTTGAACATTCGCCTTTATTTTATCCCGAAAAGGCGGCGAAAATTCGTAGATACGATAGTTTCCAGCTCGCAGAATACTATTCCGCGGAGGCGAGCCAAGTCGACGTAGGCATCGACTAAGTTGGCGGGATGATTCAGTGTCCGGGCGGCGGGGGAAGTGCCCAACTTGTAGGACGGCGACTGCGGCGACATCGCCGGGGCATCCGTTTCAACGAGAAGGCGGTCGAACGGGACAATTCGAAACGCAGCGCGTTGCCGGGTCTTGCGGGGATCAATATGGGCGGTGTTGAACGAGAAATAGGCGCCCAGATCTGCCAGTTGAGGAATTAATTCAGCCGATCCGCTGTAGGCGTGGAGCAGAAAGCCCGCTGAGGGAACGGGGGTGTGGTGAAGTATTTCGAGCAGCGGTCCCCACGCTCGAACACAGTGGATCGATGCCGGACGGTTGTTTTCCGCCGCCCAGCGGAGTTGCCAAGCGCAGACCTCCTGCTGTTCTTCGATTGGAGCGACCCGGACGTTCTGCAAGTCGGGAGAATTGCCCCGTGTCGGCTCGAGGATCAGGGTATCAAGACCGATTTCGCCGACGGCGGCGTGCGGGTGCGCCGTCAGGGTGGCGGCAAACGTTTCCTGCCATGACGGGGGTCGGATGCCTGCATCCCAAGGATGGATACCATAGCTGGGGACAATCCAGTCATACCGGGCGGCGAGGGAGGTCACCGCGGCCCAATCGTCGTCGGGGTGAGTGCCGTTGACGACGGCTCCGCCACAGTTGATGGCCGTCAAATCGGCCGTGATTTGATCGAGGAAGGGGCTGAGCTCTGCAAACTGCAGGTGATTGTGGGCGTCGAAGAGCACGGATGCGGGAGGATG
>CAXBOL010001003.1:0-1694 GCA_963977295.1 uncultured Opitutaceae bacterium | reverse complement strand
TCTAAGGTGTCGACATGAAGTCCGGGCGGAAGCGTAGCCTGAATGGTGGCAGGGTCCCACGCCCAGTGCAGAAAGAGCAGATCGTGCCACGCTTGATACATAACCGGGCGCGACGGGGGATGATCGCGGGCGGCAAGACGTTGGGCGGCACTGGGAGGGCGGGGAGACATGAGGACGAACCTCAAATTGCGCCAAAGGTGTTGAGCGGCAACTCAAGCCACTGACTTTCCGGGACGCCATCCAAGGTCAGGTCGCCGAATCGTTCACGATGAAGGGTCTCCACGTGCCAGCCCTGGCTGGCGAACATGCGGCGCACTTGGTGGTATTTGCCCTCAGTCAGGGTGAGTTCGGCGATACGGGGTTCGCGGAGGACCAGCGAGGCGGGAGCGCAAGGCACCTTTTCACCTTCGAGTTGCAAGGTCCCCGAGGCGAAAAGGGGAATCAGGGCCTGATCTAGATCGCGGTCGACCGTGGCCCGATAGACCTTGTTGACCTTGTGTTTGGGCGACGTGAGGCGGTGGACGAGTTGAGACTGGTCAGTGAGCAGGATGGCTCCGCTGGTGTCCTTGTCGAGGCGTCCGATGGAGGTGACCACGGGATTGCGGGCGCGCCAGCGGGTGGGAAGTAAGTCGTAGATCGACGGCCCTTCGCGGAGCTCGTGCGAGCAAACGAGGCCCAGAGGTTTGTGCAGGAGTAGGAGTAAGCCGTCCGGATGATCGAGAGGTTTACCGTCGACGAGAACTTGAGCGGGATGGGCTTTGGCGGAAGCGTTGCGAGCAGGCGAACCATCGACGATGACGCGACCAGCCGAGACCCAATCGCGGCGGGAGCAATAGCCGAGATTGGCCAGAAGTTGATCAAGACGTCGCATAAGAAACGACGGATTCAGAACCGCTGAAGCCTTCGCGACAAGATCGGGATGACGGGAAGTGTCGGCGAGGTGACTCTCTTAGAAGGGACAGGCCGATTATATTACAGAAGAATGAGCGGTTGGGTTGCGGGGAAGTTGCAGATTGGGGGAGAGTTGGTTTCGGTGGAGGGTATGCGTTGGGTTTTCTTGAGTTTGGCGGGGGGGATGCTGGCTCTGTCTTTGCTGACGGTGGTGCGAGCGTGGAATACGTTGGTCTGGAAGGGCGCGCTCTTGGCCGGGGAGTTTGGGCACTTTCTGGGGATCCTGGCGTTGGTGCTGGTGTGCTTGATCGTGGCTCACGGTTTTGTGATCGAAGGTGACCGTCGACAAATCGGCGTAAGCGTGGTCGCGGCCCTATTGGCAGTGGGAGCGGTGGGGCTGTTTTTTTCCCCGGCGGCTTATGCGACGATGGTCGCCCAGCGCCTACCAGCGAAGTTTGAGGCGGCTTTTGGGCATAAACTCACTACCCGACAGGTTTTTAACCAGCGGCAAATGTTTGCGTTCTGGTCGAAGCCCGAACGGGCATCGGTTTCGACTCATAGTTTTGCTTATGCGGGCACGTCGAACGCGTTGCAGCTCGACCTCTACGGGGCTTCGGTGGTCGGGGACCACCCGGATCTCGGCCCGGCGGCCAGGAAGCCCTGCGTCGTCGTCTTGCATGGCGGCGGTTGGGATGGGGGAGACCGGAGGCAAATGGCGGAATTCAATCATTGGTTGGCGAACCAAGGGTATGTGGTGGCAGCAATTTCCTACCGATTGGCACCGAAGTTTCCGTGGCCCGCTC
>CAXBOL010001002.1:0-1711 GCA_963977295.1 uncultured Opitutaceae bacterium | reverse complement strand
TGCTGGCCGCAGGCACGCCGGGCAAGCGATTTGCGCTGCCGAACAGCCGGGTAATGATCCATCAACCGTCGGGTGGGGCCGGTGGGCAGACCGCAGATATCTCGATCGCGGCCAAGGAAATCCTGCGCTGGCGCGAGACGCTAAATCAGACGATCGGTCGTCACACGGGTAAGACGGCCGAGCAAATCGCCAAAGATTCCGATCGCGATTATTACATGAGTGCTCACGAAGCCAAAGATTACGGCATCGTTGACCATGTAGTGGAGTCGACTCGGGAAGCAAAAGTGTTGGTTGAACCTGCGCTGGCCTAGCGGTCCCGAAGCCTTACCCGCGGGGAATCCCCCGTGTGCCACGACAGCCCGGAAATCCCGGGCTGTTTTGTTTTTCTCCCCTCGACACGCTTTGAGGCCTTCGCAATCTTCCGCCTATGGCCAAATCGTCCCGAATGACGCTCTGCTCCTTTTGCGGAAAATCACAGACTGAGGTGAAGAAAATCATCGCGGGCCCAGGGGTCTACATTTGCGACTCATGCGTCAACGTCTGCAAAACGATCATTGATCGGGAAACAAAACAGAGTCCGATTGAGCAATCTCCGGCGTTTCAACTGCTCAAGCCCGCTCAGGTTAAGGCCACTCTGGATGAGCATGTCATTGGCCAGGATCACGCCAAGAAGGTGCTCTCGGTGGCGGTCTACAACCACTACAAGCGACTGAGCTTTGATGGCGGGCATGCGTTTGGTCAGGAGCGCAACACCTTGGCACCGGAGTTTGACGGGGTTGAAGTTGAGAAAAGTAACATTCTGCTGGTAGGCCCCACCGGTTCAGGCAAGACGTTGCTGGCTCGCTCTTTGGCTCGAATTCTTGACGTGCCGTTTGCCATCTCGGATGCCACGACTCTGACCGAGGCGGGTTATGTAGGGGAGGATGTGGAGAATGTTGTCCTGCGCTTGCTGCAGGCGGCGAATTACGACGTGAAGAAGGCCGAGTGCGGCATCATCTACATCGACGAAATTGATAAAGTGCGGCGCACGACGGAAAATGTGTCCATCACGCGTGATGTTTCCGGCGAAGGGGTGCAGCAGGCCCTGCTAAAAATTCTGGAAGGCACGGTATGCAACGTTCCTCCGCAGGGCGGACGGAAGCATCCGAACCAGGAATACGTGCAGGTAAACACAGCCAACATTCTATTTATTTGTGGTGGCGCGTTTGTCGGACTCGAAGACCTGATTAAGAAGCGCCACGGTGCGCAGGCTCTGGGGTTTCACCGGAAAAACGACGTCAAAATGGATGCGGTCGACGTGATGAAAGAAATTGCCCCCGAGGACTTGGTAAAGTTCGGCATGATTCCCGAATTCATCGGTCGGTTACCCGTCACTTCGGTGCTCAGTCAACTTCAGGTCGCCGATTTGGAGAAGATCCTACTCAAGACCAAAAACGCCACCGTGAAGCAGTATTCGAAGCTTTTTGCGATGGACGGGGCCCGACTCCGCATCACGGGAGACGCCATCCGGGCAATCGCTCAAAAAGCTATCGATCTTAAAACCGGAGCACGGGCACTTCGTTCCATCATGGAGAAGCTCATGCTTGAGGTGATGTATGAACTGCCGCAGCGAGACGACGTGGCTGAGGTGGTTATCGACGCCGGGGTCGTCGCGGGACGAAAGCGCCCAACTTTCAAGCGAGTGGCTAAAAACGTTTCTAAAAACGCGGCC
>CAXBOL010001001.1:0-1722 GCA_963977295.1 uncultured Opitutaceae bacterium | reverse complement strand
TCTGTGAACTCTGTGCAATTCTCGGTGACCTCAGTGACCCACTTCAACTGCGGTAATTAAGTGTGCGATCATTGGGGTAATTGGTATTACTCGTGTTCGTTCTCGGAGCCACTTGGGGTTCGATTGGTCGCGCATCCCGGCAGGGAGGGCGTCGTAGAGCTCGGTCTAGGTCAGGGCGCGGGTGGCGAGTTTCTCACCGGCGGCGATGCATGCGGTCAACGCGATGCCGTCTCGCACGTGGCCCCCGATGAGGAGACCGGGGTTTTGGCTTTCGCAACGCGTCATGGCTTCGAGAAATTGTCCGTAGCCCAAGTTGTATTGCGGAATAGCCTTTGGCCAGTTGTGGGATCGCGCGAAAACAGGGGCTCCCGAGACTCCGAGCAACTCGCTCAGTTCGCGTGAGGCAACGGACAGTAGGGTCTCGATGGGGGCTTCGCCCAAATCTTGGCGATGGACTCCCCCGAACATGACCGTGAGCCCGACGTGATTGGCAGGCGCGCGGTGTTCGAAGAGGGAGGAAGAAAATAGCACGCCGAGAATTTGGCGGTGTTCCTTTTGCGGGACCAACATGCCAAAACCGTCGAGTGGGTGGGTGACTTGATCACGGCGATATCCAAGAAATAAGGACGCGACGGCCGGGTAAGTGATATCCGCTAATTCGGCGAGGGGACGTTCGCCCAGCGATCCGACGGCGAGTTGGGCCATCGCGCTGGCGGGAATGGCGAGCAGCACACGATCGAACGTGTCGACGTGCGAATCGGGACCGCGTTGCCAAGAGACGCTCCACTGGGCACCGGGGGTGAGGCCCTTGACGCGAGCATTGAGCTCGACGGCGTCCGCGGGTAGTTTTTTTACCAAAGCGGTCGGAAGCATGCCCAAACCGTCGCGGAAGGAGATTATAGGAGGAGGGCCGGTGACTTCACCGCGTTGGCGTTTGGCCTTGGCGGCTTTAATTTGGCCACGAATCAAGGATCCGGTTTCGCGTTCGATTTGCCAGAGCGAAGGGAAGGCGTGGCGGGCCGATAGCACTTCGGGATCCCCGGCGTAGATGCCGGAAACGAACGGGTTTACCCCGTAGTCGACGATCTCGTCGCCAAAGTGATCCCGGATGAAATCGGCAAAACTGATGTCGGCGGGGCGCAGCTTCGGACGCTTGAGCACCTCGGCGAAGAGGCGGAATTTGGCTCCGGCCGAAAATAACTTGGAGGAAAACAACGAGGGCGGGGACGCCGGAGCGGCCATGGGGGTGGCATTGCGCAGGATGTAACGGTTCTTGGCCTCGGGTCGGGCGGCGCTGCGAACGAGGTCAAGTCCGAGCTCGGTGATGAGCTTGGTCAGCGCGACGGAGTTTTCTTGAATCGAATTGGGACCGGACTCGAGGAGCCACTCGCCTTCGCGGATACTGTGAACCGGGCCACCGACTCGGCTCGAGGCTTCGAAGAGGCGAACCTTGGCTCCGGCTTGATGGAGGCGATAGGCGGCGGTGAGGCCAGTGACGCCGCCACCGATTACGGCAATGGAAGGGGATTGTGACACGAGATGAGTATGGCCAGTTTACGAAGATTGTCTGGTCGTTTTTTGGTGAAAATCAGCCTTCTAGCGCCAAGACGTCACGGTTTCCACGAGGGACTCCATGCACGCGATCTTCGCTTGAGGGGTGATACCGTGACCGAGGTTGAAAATGTGGCCCGGTAATCCGCGCATGGACTCGAGGAGGCGGGT
>CAXBOL010001000.1:0-1725 GCA_963977295.1 uncultured Opitutaceae bacterium | reverse complement strand
AATCGAGGATGAAATCAAACGAGCCGGCGTGCTTCGCCATCTCTTCAGGGTGGCTCGAGACCACGACTTCGTGCGCGCCCAATCGCAGCGCATCCTCCGTCTTGCCGGGCGAGGTGGTGAAGACCACGACGTGGGCTCCAAACGCGTTGGCAAATTTAACTGCCATGTGACCGAGTCCGCCGAGACCCACGATACCGACCTTCTTGCCGGGGCCGACCTTCCAGTGACGCAGGGGCGAATAGGTCGTGATCCCGGCGCAAAGCAGCGGAGCGACGGCGGCCTGATCGAGATTGGCGGGCACCCGCAGGACGAAGTGTTCGTCTACCACGATGCCTTCGGAATAACCGCCGTAAGTGGGCAGGTTCAGGTGTTTGTCGGCCGACCCGTAGGTCATGATCATGGAGGGGGAGAACTGCTCGAGGCCTTTGCGGCACTGCGGGCAGGACAGGTCGGCGTCGACCATGCAGCCGACTCCCGCGATGTCGCCGGCTTTAAATTTGGTAACGGCGGAGCCGACCTTGGTCACACGGCCAATGATCTCGTGGCCGGCCACGGCCGGGAATTGGGTAAAGCCCCATTCGTTGCGCGAGAAGTGCAAGTCGGAGTGGCAGACGCCGCAGTAGAGGATATCGATCTGCACATCGCGATCGGTCAGCTCTCGACGAGGAATGGTGGTAGGAGCCAGCGGCGAGGAGGCCGAAGTGGCGGAGTAGGCTTTGACTTTGTAGGCGATGGGTTTGGACATGAGAGTGAGGGTTGGAGCTTAGCCGTAACGATGCAGTAGGAAAGTCAACGAAGGAGAAGGAAGGAGCGTGCTCGCACGGGATTGAACTCTGAGGAGCGTTCATTTCGACAGGATCGATTCTGTGTTTATCCGCGTTCATCTGTGGTTAAACTCTTTCGGATTGATTGGGCCTGAAAGATTCCGAAGGGAAACCACGAAATGGCTTTAATCTGGGAGTTCGAATTTCTGCCATGAGTTGGGGACGAACAACCCACTGTTTGGTGAATTCTAACTCTTTCTAGTTTGGATTGGTTTTGATTCGTCCCGCAGGGCGGGATTCGTGTTTCCCGCCCTGCGGGATGGTTAAATTGCATGGATCCGGCTATGTGGGTGGGGGAGGAGAAGCTGGAGGGTTAAGACTGATACTGCGCATCGGTCACTTTTTCCATCCAATCGACCGATTTTCCGTCGAGTATTTCCTGGATGGCGAGGTGCGTCAACGCGGTGGAGGGCGCGGCACCGTGCCAGTGCTTTTCGCCGGGCGGAATCCAGACTACATCGCCGGGTCGCACTTCCTCGATGGGTTCGCCTATGCGCTGCACGCGACCGACGCCCGAGGTGATTATCAAGGTTTGTCCCAGCGGGTGCGTATGCCACGCGGTGCGCGCACCAGGTTCAAAGGTGACTTTGGCGCAGGCCACCCGGGCAGGCGAGGGCGCTTGATACAAAGGATCCAGGCGAACGTTGCCGGTGAACCAGTCGGCCGGACCCGGTTGGGATGGTTGCGAGCCTGCGCGTTTGATTTCCATCGCGTGACCCTAAGGAGGTGTTGTCGGAATAGCGATAGCTCTGATTGACCGGCGGAAAAATTCGGCGGGTCGACGGCCTGAGGCGTGTCGGGGTTGATCAACCCACGCCTTCGTTTTGATCTGAAATCGCAGGGCTGGTCCTTGGTCTGCCGCGGTCACGGCCCGTTAAACATGTCGACTGAGATTTGGTTG
>CAXBOL010000999.1:0-1726 GCA_963977295.1 uncultured Opitutaceae bacterium | reverse complement strand
CCACAACTCGGAACATGGGGGCCCATTCCGAATGCTCCCGTAGAAGGAATAGGGTCACCAAATAGGTCACCGTGGTCACAAAGAGCCACCCGTTCGTTTTCAGGGATCGCTTGAACTTCGGCATGCTCGATTCGCGCGGTTCGGTTTCAGTAGAATTTTTCGTATTCATGGAGCCAGATATAAAGCGACCTTGTCTTTTGTCAAGCATGCTTTACATCTCTTCGGGAATTCTGCCGAACCGGTAGCGCGCGATCTTCAAGATCCACCACAACATCGATGGTTTAGCATCGGGGGACAGGAACCCCGCTCAATAGGCGATAACTTAAAGGTGAACGTGGGACGAAGGTGCGTATTGCCGGGGGAATACGAGGATCCGCGGTTTGGGTTGTAGCCGGGCTCGGTGAGCCCGGAGGGTTGAGGAGCGGGACGCTCGAACGACCGGGGTCAACGACCCCGGCTACAGCGGTTCACCCGCCCAAGGTGAAATGAACGTGACTGGCGGAACTGAGGTTTGGGTGCCAATTGGCACGACGCATTCGTCGGTGCCAGAAAGACAATTCTTAAGTTAGCGCCTAGAAACCCCACCCCGAGTCGCGAATTCGCCCAACCCGCATACGGGTTACACCCCATGGGCAGCAAAGGTGGACTGCCCCATGATCGGACGCGTCACGTTTCAATTAAACCGACCCTCACTATGTCCTACGAAATCAGCCCGACCACCAACGATAAGTTCATGTTTAACCTCAAGGCGGAGAACCATCAGGTGATTCTGACCAGTCAGGTCTACGAACAAAAGCAGTCGGCGCTGACCGGCATCGAATCAGTGCAAAAAAACGGCCCGGATGCGGCGAACTTCGAGCACAAGATGTCCCACGCCGGCCAACCTTACTTTGTGCTCAAGGCGCAGAACGGCGAAATCATCGGAAAGAGTCAGATGTATTCGTCCGAGGCCGCCGCTCAAACCGGAATCGCCTCCGTTCAAACCAACGCCCCCTCCACGACCATCACCACGGCGGAGTAAATCGGCCTTATACCAATCACCGCTTGGATTTAGACTTTAACGCCAAGTCGCGGAGCCGCCGAGTTGAGCAGCGAGTTATCCAAATCCTGAACTTTGCGTTCTTACCGACTTGGTGACCTTGCGTTAAAATCAGCCCTCCCTCACCCGGTCCGCAACGAACCGGGGGTGCGTCCAAGTTTACGTCGACACACCACATTGAGATGGCGGGCGTCTTGAAATCCGCAGGCATAAGCGACCTCCGCGATCGTAAGCTTAGGGTTTTCCACCAACAGCACTTCGGCCCGTTCCAGCTGTTGACGCTGCACCTCGGCATAAACCGACGAGTTCAGCACGGCGCGGAATCGCATTTCCAACGATCGCCGCGACACGCCTGTCTCTCGGGCAATATCGTCGACGTAAATCGCGTTGCCCAACCGATCCGCGATGTAGTCCAACGCCGCCGCGACCACGGAGTCATTGACCGCCAATTTATCAGTCGACCCCCGCGCCACGATTTTGATCGGTGGCACCCGCACGGTCTCGATTTGCCACTCGCGCACGCCGACCATTTCCAACAACCGTTCAGCAGCCCGGAGTCCGATCAAGCGCCGATTCAGTTCGATACTCGAAAGCGCGACGGCCGAAAACCCGAGTTGGATATCGTCGTTGTCGACTCCCAGCACCGCCACGTTGTCTGGAATGATCAGGTGAGCCTCCGCGCACGCC
>CAXBOL010000998.1:0-1732 GCA_963977295.1 uncultured Opitutaceae bacterium | reverse complement strand
AGATGGCTCCACTACCGTTACGCGATGGAACCGGGGTGGATGGAATCGGTTTGAGCGGATTGGATCGGTGTGAATCTGTGTCCATCTGTGGTTTCCAAAAAGATCGGGTGGGTGGGTTAACTGAAGATCAGATGCGGCGGTCAGCTTGCTGGTTTTTTTAATCACAGATGAACAGATGGCTCCACTGCCGTTACGCGATGGAACCAAGGTGGATGGATTTGGATTAGATGGATTGAATCTGTGTGATGCTGTATCGACCTGTGGCTAAACGAAATGGTTCTGATCAGCGACGGAGCAGAACGACCCAGTCGTTGTCCGCATCGGCTGGAGGCGGCCCTAGGGTGACGCGTTGGCCGCCGTTTACTTTTGCGGTCGTGGCTGAAGTGAGCAAATCGGTCGTGCGTGGGTTGAACCATGACACGGTGAATTCGCCGCTGGCTGCGCTCAGGTCGAGATCGGTGGTGCCGCCGGCGGGCAGATAAACGAGGTAGAGTTCGCTCGGTAGCGCGAGGCAGTAGCGGGAGTTATCGTGTTCGGGATTCCCCACCAGCTCGTCGGCATTGGTCATGTTCCAAAACGGAATCTTTTGATCCCGGAAAAACTCCAAGGCGTAGCGCGCGTAGTCCCAGGTGCGATCCCGGCTGCGCCAGTCCTCGCAGAACAAATCGTCCTGGGGATGCTTGTAGCCAAAGTAGTATTCCACGCCAGCTCCTCCGCCCATGAGGGTGGCCCAAAGGGCATATTTGCGCACGTCGTCGATGGTGGGCCCCTCGGTCTGCACGCCAGTGGAGCCGAGGGCTTGTTCGTCGTTGGCCACGACCCAGGGTTTGCCCGCTGCGGCAGACTCTCTAGTCCAATGCACCACAAAGCGGTGGGTGTCCTCGATGTAGCGAGTTTGCAATGACGCGCCGGTGAGGGCGGATTGATCGCCCAGCATGTGCGGATAGATTTTGAGATGTCCGGACCAGGGTCCGGGAGTGTGCGTCACGATGAGGTGACCGTAGGGATCGATCTGGTGGATGTAGGCGGCCATGTCGCGCTGCTGTTGCACCGTCTGGGTGTTTTCCTCGCCGAGGTTCCAGTTCAACGCGAGGGCATGGCCGAAGCGGGCCACCAATTCGCGCAGGTAGAGTTTTCGTTCGCGGCCGGTTTCGCCTTCGTCGAGCGCCACGTTGTCTTGTTCGCGGGCGCCGGAGTTCTCCATTTCGGAGAGTTTGAAGTGCAAATACATGCCAAGTTCGGTGCCGTGGTCGAAGACGATGCCCCATTGATCAAGTTTCGAGCAATCGTAGTGAAACTTGTCATCGCGACTGGTGAAGGGCCAGACGTTGTCCCCATCACCCCCGGCGTTGTAAGTCAGAAAACTGAAGGCGTTCATGCCTTCAGCGGCGAGGTAGTTGATCGCTCCAATCAAGCCTTTGCCTTTTCCTCCTTGCCAGGAGGGATCGTTACGACGCCAGTCGCCCATGTGAGCTTGCCAAGTCTTCAGGGGGGCCTTCTGGGGACGAAACGTATTGGTGCCATCAAAATCGACGTAAGCCAGAAGCGTTTCCGGCGCATCGGCGCCCGCTTTCAGGAAGTAATTCCCGCTGCCGGCGAATTGCAGGTGATGTTTGCCGACATAGGTGAGTCGACCCTGCGCGCGGAAGTCGCGGCCTTTTTTGTCCGTCGGACGTATAGTGAAACTTCCTTCGATGCCGTCGAACGGCGCGAGTGCTTCACCATCGGAACG
>CAXBOL010000997.1:0-1740 GCA_963977295.1 uncultured Opitutaceae bacterium | reverse complement strand
TTCTAGTCTGGCCCCTCCCCCCTTAAGTCGCGACCATCCCCCGTCTCTTCGCCCTCCCCTTGATTAACCCACACCGTCGACTCATTGTATGAAACTGCGCGCCGCCGCCATTACCGACATCGGACGAGTTCGCCGCAACAACGAGGATCGGTTTCTCTGCCGGCAGACGCAGGGACTTTTTGGAGTCGCTGATGGCATCGGCGGGTTACCACGAGGCGCATTGGCCTCCCAAACTGCGATCAATGCGATTTGCGAACGTTTCGATGCTCAGCCCGAGTTTTCGCCCAAATTCGTCTCCGATGCCATTCAACACGCTAACGAGACCGTCGCTGAACTCGGTCAATCCGTGGCCCCCGAATCCGGGATTGGAAGCACCCTCACCCTCGGTTACGTGCGCGACGATCAGATCATCTTGGGGCATGTGGGAGATTCGCGATGTCTTCTGATCTCGAAATCAGAGATTATCCTTCTGACCACGGATCAAACCGTGGGGCAGATGCTAGCCGAGGGATTGATCGAAGGTGAATTTCCCGACGGCACCGCCATCGACCCAGCAATGCTCAAGGCCCTCGCCCAATGCATTGGCCAACCCACCCCGCTACGGGTCGACGTTTCCACCCACACGGTATCTCCCGGAGACCGCCTCCTTTTCGCCACCGACGGCGTCACCGGGGTGCTGAGTCCGACTGAGATCGCGGATATCCTGAACCTAACAATTCCCCTTTCCGAGCGACTCGCGCAACTCATCACGGCAGTCAATCAAGCCGGTGCCCCCGACAATGCCACCGCGGTGGTGATCGAATTCGAATAACTTCTCCTGCGCCATGCCTGATCCCCGCGTCACTCGATTTACCCAACTGCTCGCGTCCGCCCCCGAGAACGTCCTCTTCCGTTTCAGCCTCGCGCAAGCGCTCGACAATGCTGGCGAGCCCGCCGCAGCCGTCCCGCATTACCGGCAATGCGCCGACGCCAAAGCCGATTGGATGATGCCCCGTATTCTATTGGGTAAAGCGTTGCTCAAACTGGGTGAAACCTCCGCCGCCCGCCTTGCCCTGAAGGAAGCACACGCGTTGGCCGTTGCCCAAAATCACGAAGACCCCGAGGCCGAGCTCCGCCTCCTGCTCGCCGAGCTCGATCAAGCCTGAATTTCGCAATCATAGTTTAACGGTAGAGACGCCGAGGCAGTAAGATCGCAAAGCTCAGCTCGCACTCCTATTTTCCGCAGTTAAAGCGGATCACTGAGATCACAGAGGTGTGCATAAAGTTCACTGAGCGCTGGTTACGAGATCAATCTTTGGGTGAAAAGCTTTCCCTTTCGGGCGAAAAAATATGCTCTCTAGTTTCTTTCCTTAATCTCTGTGAAACTCCGGTTTGCCTCTGTGACCTCTGTGACCAACTGCGGTTGGAATTAAACTTTCCACTTCAACTTCAACTCCCGCATTTAGGCTGACCGTGTCGGCCTCGTGACGGCGTAACCCAAAAATTACGACGCTCGACTGGCCCTCGGATTCACCGCCGTCTCACGTGGAGGAATGCGTGTAATCCTGACGTCTCACGGGTCCACCGGCGACATTTATCCGGTCATCGGCCTCGCCGTCGCCCTGCAAAACGCCGGCCATCATGTGCGCTTCGCCACCATCCCGCACTATCGAGCCGAGGTGGAAGCGGCCGACATCGAGTTTCTGCCGCTTTGCCCCAATTGGGAGCAGGCCGATCTCAGCTATTGGATGGGACGCCTGC
>CAXBOL010000996.1:0-1744 GCA_963977295.1 uncultured Opitutaceae bacterium | reverse complement strand
TGCAGGAGCAACTGAACGAAAAAGACCTGCCGCTCTGCCGTCGCGTCTTCTCGTCCTCGGAAACTGTCGAGCGTTACGCCGACTTCAAATCCGCCGTGCTTGTGGGCAAAAGCAACTACCTGTGCACCTCCCGACTCGCCACGGCCCTACGGGATAAACACGAGTTGATCCCCACCGCCGAGCATACCGAGTTGCAACGCATTGCCGCTTGGTCCGCGACCAGTGCCGATGGCCTGCGCCACGAACTTACGCCCCCGCCGTCCCTTGACGTTTGGGAGTTGGTCAACGCCGACTCCTCTTCCTGTGCCCGCAAATACTGCGACCACGAATCCTGTTTCTATCAACGGGCCCGTGCTCGGCTCCGATCCGCCCACGTCATCATCGTCAATCACTCGCTGCTCTTTACTCACATCGCGGCGGGAGCCGGCGAGAATGGGGGCGCGCGCGGCGTGCTGTTTCCTGACGATTTTGTGGTCCTTGACGAGGCGCACACCGTGCCGTCCGTCGCCACCGATCACTGTGGACTCCGACTCAGCTCATACGGCACCGAGCGCATGCTCAAGCACCTCTACAATCCACGAACCAAGCGTGGACTGCTGCTCAAACACGGTAACCCCACCACGCGCCAACTCGTGGTCGATGCAATGGAAGCGGCCACCCAGTTTTTCGCCTTCATCGACGAACGTCTGCTCACCAAACAAGCCATCGTCCGCGTGCGGGAGGAAGGGTTTGCCGAACCGTGGCTGGAGGGCCCTTTGCTCGCCTTGCACAAAGCGGTGCGCCAAGCCGCCGACAAACTCGACGATGGCCGCGAACGCGACGAGCTGCTCGAACAAGCCCGTCGTATTAATACCTACCAGACTGGGTTTCGCCAATTCCTCACCGTAGCCGAACCCGAGAAGTTTGTTTATTGGGTTGAGCGTTCGGGCCGTCGCCAGACGATCGTCACCCTGCGCACCGCGCCGATCGATATCGCCCCGTTCATCCAAGAGGAATTATTGGGCTGCGGCACGGCCGTGATCTGCACCAGCGCCACCCTGGCTCTGGCCGGCAGCATGAAGCCGTTTCAAACGCGGATAGGTGCCCTCAATGTCCCGGCGGCCATCGAACGCTCGCCGTTTGATTTTGACCGCAATTTTCGTGCCTTCGTCGCCACCGACATTCCGCTCCCCACCCGCGATCAGGCCCGCCTCGCGCTCGACGCGCTCATCGACTACGTGCGCTACTGCACGTTGCGAGTGCCGGGAGGCTCTTTGGTGCTGTTCACCAGCTACGCCGATCTGCGCCATGTCTCGAACGCCCTGGAAGCCGACTACCTCGCCGCCGGCCGTCCCCTGCTTCGTCAGGGCGGAGACCTGTCGCGCACCGCATTGGCCGAAACCATGCGAAAAACCGGCAACGCCATCCTCTTCGGCACCGATAGTTTTTGGACCGGGATCGACGTGCCCGGTCCGGCCTTGTCGCAAGTTATCCTCACCCGCCTGCCGTTTGAAGTGCCCACTCACCCGGTGCTCGAAGCGCGCACCGAGTGGATTCGCGACCAAGGGGGCAATCCATTCAACCAACTCACTTTGCCCGAGGCCCTGGTCAAATTCCGCCAAGGCGTCGGTCGGCTCATTCGCAGCGCCGCCGATCAAGGCGTCGTCACCATCCTCGATTCACGCATCGTGCAAAAGCCCTACGGTCGGTGGTTCCTCGACTGCTTGCCGCGGGCCGAAATCACCCGCATGGATCGGGCCTCCCG
>CAXBOL010000995.1:0-1750 GCA_963977295.1 uncultured Opitutaceae bacterium | reverse complement strand
ACACTAGCGCCGGCTACCTTCTCGGAGCGCAACTTTCCTCTCACTACGTATTCGATCTGAAGGAAAACGACCTCTACTTCTGCTCGGCCGACATCGGCTGGATCACCGGCCACAGTTACGTGGTCTATGGTCTGCTCTCCAACGGTGCGACGGTCTTCATGTATGAAGGCGCGCCCAATGAGCCCGGGCCCGATCGTTTTTGGCAAATGATCGATCGCCACGGGGTCACGATTTTCTACACGGCTCCCACCGCAATTCGCGCCTTCATGCGTTGGGGCGACAATTATGTGCTGCGTCACCACCTCAAATCCTTGCGCTTGCTGGGATCCGTCGGCGAACCGATCAACCCCGAGGCGTGGATGTGGTATCACCGACTCATAGGTAAGAAAAAGTGCCCGATCGTGGACACCTGGTGGCAGACTGAAACGGGGTCGATCATGATCACGCCTCTTCCGGGGGTGACCCCGTGCAAGCCGGGATCCGCCACGCTGCCATTTTTTGGCGTTCTACCCAAAGTCGTGGACGAAAAGGGTAAACAGGTGCCGAAGGGCAACGGCGGGAAGTTGATCATCGAAAAACCTTGGCCGTCCATGTTGCGCACGCTCTGGGGGGACGATAAGCGGTTCCAGGAAACTTATTTCAGCGAATATCCCGGCATCTACTTCACTGGCGATGGAGCCCGTCAGGACAAGGACGGCTACTTCTGGATCGTGGGTCGCATCGATGACGTGCTTAACATCTCCGGCCATCGCTTGGGCACCGCCGAAGTGGAGAGTGCCTTGGTGTCCCATCCCGACGTGGCGGAAGCCGCAGCCATCGGCCGGCCGGACGAATTGAAGGGGCAATCGTTGGTCGTGTTTGTGACACTCAAAACCGGAGTAGAACCCACCGAAGCACTCAAAGAGAAACTTCGGGCGCACGTCGGCAAGGAAATCGGAGCCATTGCCAAACCTGATGTCGTCCGCTTCGCGGCCGGTTTACCGAAGACACGCTCCGGGAAAATCATGCGGCGAATCCTGAAAGATATCGCCGCGGGTAAAGCGGTGCATGGTGATACCACCACGCTCGAAGACTTTGCTGTCGTGGCGGCCCTACAAGCTGAGGATTAAGCCCGGAACTTCCGGTTAGGTTTTTCGAACGTGCGTCGCGAATTGACTCTGATGAGCTTCTCGCGACGTGCGTCTTCGCAGACGGCCTTCACGCTGATCGAGTTATTGGCCGTGTTGGCAGTCATCGCTATCTTGGCCTCCATTGGTCTGAAACTCGCATCGAGGGCGCGCGAGGGCGCGGCACGGGACACCGCCCGGGCTCAGCTGGCCGTCTTGCAAGGAGCCTTGGAGGACTATAAGCGGGTTTTTAAATCCTATCCTGCCACCAATGCTGCACCGGAACTCCTGCGTGCGTTGATGGGCCGCGCCGGTCCGGATGGAACCCCGATGAATTACCGTCCGTTCGTGTCGCTCTCAGGCCTGAGCCTGCGCGATGATAATCCCGATGCCGTGGGCAACGTGATTGTGGATCCTTGGGGAGTGCCCATCGAATATCGATCCTACTTGAATGGAGGTCGTCGGGAATTTTATCTGTATTCAATTGGTCCCGACGGTGAAGATAGTCCGCCGGGGGCCGACGGAGTGCTCGACCTGTCGTCAGCCCCAAACTTGGATAATGTGTATGCGCATCGTTAGTCGCCCGTTCGATTCACCGTCGAGGACCTCGGCGTTTACCCTGATCGAGTTGCTTACGGTCATCG
>CAXBOL010000994.1:0-1756 GCA_963977295.1 uncultured Opitutaceae bacterium | reverse complement strand
CCCTTGGACTTTCCGCCCGCGATCAAAATCACCGGGGCGCCAAACCGCGTCAGGGCCGCCTCGGTCGCATGGAAATTGGTGGCCTTGGAATCGTTCCACCAAGCGACCCCACCCTGCTCAACCACTTTCGCGAGACGATGCGGGCCCAAACGAAAATCCTGGGCCGCCGTGTAAAGCAATGGTTCGCGCAATCCCGCCGCCCGCCACCACGCTGCTGCCAGCAGAAAGTTTTCGCGTTGCGGTTGGTCTTCAAAAACCGTGCCGCGCAACAACACGTCGCCAGCTAGATCCTCGGTTTCAATCAACGCGTTTTCGGGCAGCGTTTGCCCAAATAATTCCGCCGCTCGTTGCACACTCGATCCGGCAAAGACTTCGCCCCCCATCGTGCGTTCAAACAGGTGCCATTTGGCTGAAAAATACTGCGCCATCGTGCCATGGCGTTCCAAATGATCCTCGGCGAAATTAGTCCAGATCGCCGCATCGGCTCGAAAGTGTCGTAAGGTCTCCGCCTGGAAGGAACTAACCTCACAAACCGCGATGGAATCCGGGGCTCCGCCTTCCCGGGCTAGCACGGTATCACTGAATGCCCGACCAATGTTACCGACCGCCACTGCATCCTTGCCCGCCACGCCCAAGGCATAAGTTAAAAATTCCGTCAGCGTAGTTTTGCCATTGGTTCCCGTAATCGCGACTACCGACCCGCGCCAAAACAGCGAGGCAAGATCCAGTTCGTTCAGACAAATGACACCGGCTGACCGCGCCGCAATGACCCACGGGTGATCCCGATCAAATCCGGGCGAAACCAAAACGAGCTGATGCCCTGCAACCTTGAAGGTCGATTCCGTGCCTTCGGCCGACTGTTGATCGTAAATCACCACCTCACCGCCCAGACGACGAATCAGTTCCGCCGCCCCTTGCCCACTCACCCCCGAGCCCAACACTGCCACGGGAGTGGTCAGGAGCGGTTGCAGAAATGGAGGTGTGCTTAACATGACGATAAATCAGGAGCCGTGGTTCAACGCAGTTTCAGCGTGCCGAGTCCGATCAGCGCGCACATGAGTGAAAGTATCCAAAATCTCAGAACCACTTTGGTTTCCGGCCAACCGAGCTTTTGAAAGTGATGATGAATCGGCGCCATTCGGAACAAGCGACGCCCTTCCCCGGTTCGTTTCCGGGTGTATTTGAAAAACGATACCTGTAAGATCACTGAAAGCGCTTCCACCACGAAGACCCCGCCGACTAAAACGAGCGTAAGGGGTTGCTGCACCATGAAGGCGATCACCCCAATGAGTCCACCCAAAGCCAATGACCCGGTATCGCCCATGAACAATTCCGCCGGGTGTGAGTTATACCACAAAAAGGCCATGCCGGCGCCAACCAACGCG
Organism: uncultured Opitutaceae bacterium; assembly: GCA_963977295.1. GTDB lineage: Bacteria > Verrucomicrobiota > Verrucomicrobiia > Opitutales > Opitutaceae > Actomonas. The sequence continues at coordinate 371 of CAXBOL010000994.1, read as the reverse complement.
CCACAAATGACCGCAAGTTCTCCGGTGCCGGGCACGTAACCAATCAACAAATAGTCCGCAATCCGACTGTTGCCGGCCGAATAAGCCATGATGCCGTAAACGAGCGCGACCGTGATGGTGCACCCAATCGCCAGACCGTCTAATCCGTCGGTGAGGTTGATCGCATTACTGAATCCCACCACCCAGAAAAACATCATCACGAAGAGCAGAAAAAGTCCGGTCACCCCGACAAACATGAAAACCGGGTCCTTGAAGAACGGCACCCACAATTCTCGGATGTGCCCCCCACTCGTGGGGCTAAGCACCAGCATCGCCAAGGCCACGGCGGTCACTGCAGTCTGCCAAAAGAGTTTCTCCCGCGATGAAATTCC
>CAXBOL010000993.1:0-1758 GCA_963977295.1 uncultured Opitutaceae bacterium | reverse complement strand
AGCGCCCGCTCCCGCCCTCGAAAACCGCCGCCACCAAATTAACAAAGTAGAATTAACCGGACTGGCTCGGGCTGATTCAGGCTTCAATTGCAATGTGACTGCATCGGTTTTGGTGGTGGGGGATGGATGCGAGGGGATTCGCGGCGGCCTCCTCCACGCTTGTTGAGAAATTGTTGCATCATCAAGGCGGTATTGCTTACGCAGAATTCCCCGTGGGCGGCTAAGTAGTCTTTCAAGGTCGGGGAGGTTGAGCATCTCCCGCGGCCAGGCAGACTGGTAAGAATGTCATCGGCCCTTTTCAACCTCCTCTGGCGGAGATCTGATTTGATATGGTGCGCGACGTTGGTGCTGGGCGTCTTGATCAGCCTGTCTGGGGTAGCGGCGCAGCCGATGGACCAAGTGACGTTGCAACTTAAGTGGAAGCACCAGTTTCAGTTTGCTGGTTATTACGCGGCGATCGAACAAGGTTATTACCGTGAGGTGGGGCTCGAAGTTAAATTACGCGAAGCAGAGTTGGGGGAAGAGCCGGCGGATCGCGTGCTGTCCGGGGACGCTGAGTTTGGAGTGGCGGCTTCGGACCTGGTGCTGCTGCACGCCCGAGGTAAACCGGTGGTGGTTTTGGCACCGATTCTACAGCATTCGCCGTTGGTTCTTTTGACTAAGGCGGATGGAACCGTGACCAGTATCCATGATTTAGCGGGTAAAAAGATCATGCTGGAACCGCACGCGGAAGAACTGATTGCGTATTTGGAGTTTGAGGACATCACGTTGGATGAGATCGAAGTGCTACCGCATTCTTTTTCGCCGGAGCCTTTGGTGAAAGGAGAGGTGGCGGCAATGTCGGCTTACTCAACCGATGAACCGTATTGGTTGGAGAAAGCAGGCGTGGCCTATATGGAATTTACGCCTCGTTCGAGCGGTATCGACTTTTATGGTGACACGCTCTTCACGACCCGTGAACAGGTGCAGTTACATCCCGATCGAGTGGCCCGTTTCCGGGCGGCTTCGCTCAAAGGGTGGGGCTATGCGCTGGAGCATCCGGAGGAGATGGTGGAATTGATTTATCGGAACTACAGTCAGCGTCATAGTCGGGAGCACCTGTGGTTCGAAGCCGAAAACTTCAAGCGACTGGTGCTTCCTGATGTGGTGGAAATCGGCTACCAAAGTCCCGGTCGTTGGCAGCACATTGCCGATACTTACCGGCGCCTTGGCATGGTGGCGGACGGCCTGTCGTTGGAGGGATTTTTATACGAAGACGAGGTGAAGGGACCTGATCTCTCCCGGCTCTATTTGGCCCTGACCGTGGCCTTGGTCGTGATGATCACGATGGCCTTGGTGATCGGATTGCTGGTGCGTTTGAATCGCAAGGTGCGCCACCAGGCGAAGTCGTTGCAGTCGGCATTGGATGAGATCAAGGAGCTGCGCGGCTTCATTCCGATATGTGCCGGCTGCAAAAAGGTGCGCGACGACCAGGGTTATTGGGAACAAGTGGAGACTTATATTGAGGCGCACACTCGCGCAGAGTTTACCCATTGTTTGTGTGAGCCGTGTATGACTCGACTCTATCCCAAGGTAATTCCGGACATTGAGAGTTAGCCACCGTGCTGTCTTGGAGGTCAGGACTTTCGTTGGCATGAAGTGAGGGAGCAGGAAGATGGTGAATCCCGCGGAGATTCGCTCCGGAGGGGACGTGGGTTTCGCAAGCAAAACCCCTACCATGGGGACGAAGCAGATCGTGGGTGGTGAGCCAGGTAGGGA
>CAXBOL010000992.1:0-1762 GCA_963977295.1 uncultured Opitutaceae bacterium | reverse complement strand
TCTCGCTGCCACCTGTTTTGGCGCGATGCCCGGGTCTTCGTCTTTCGTGCGGAGTGCCGTGTGCTACGATTCGGGGGGCAGAAGCCAAGTGGCCGGTATGCTGAGCTCGTTACTCGTGCTGGTTATCATCGGTTTGACCGCCTTCGCGGTGAATTCGATCCCGATCGCGGTGTTGGCGGCGTATTTGATCCTCATCGCGGTGAAACTGATAAAATTTGCTGAAATCCGAATCGTGCGGCACGCAACCCGATCAGATGCGATCGTATTCTGGGGCACCCTGATGGCCGCGTTGTTCCTGCAACTGGACACCGCGGTCTACATCGGCATCGGCCTCTCGTTGGTCCTGTTTTTGAAGAAGGCCAGCGCCCCTTCGCTGGTCGAATATGCGTTCAACGACCAGGGACAACTTATGCATTTGGAGGGGAAGGGCGATCGCCATAATCCCGCGATCTCCATCGTGCACGTGGAGGGCGAGCTGTTTTTTGGCGCGGCGGATCTTTTCCAAGAGCAGGTGCGTTATCTGGCCGAGGATGAGGATATCAAGGTGTTCATTCTGCGCATGAAAAACGCCCGACACCTCGACGCGACATCGGTCATGTCGCTCATGCAATTGCTCGACTACCTGCGCAAAACGGATCGACACCTGCTAATCAGCGGGATTTCCCTGGAAGTGGAGCGGGTGCTGCGAGCGAGTGGGGCGTATGACTATGTTGGGGCGGAAAACATTTTTGAGGCCCAGGCTAATCTGACTCTGAGCACTCGCCTGGCGCTGAAGCGGGCCAACGAACTCGTGAAACAAATGGGCGGTGGAAAGCCCGATATTCGACTCATCTACGACAAGAAACGGGACCAAGGCGATCTAGGCGGCTAAAGGCCGGGGACATCGGAGCGCTCTAAAAGCTGATGAAGTCCGCTCCAAAATCATGAATCATTGAACCGCCCCTTGTTCCCGACCCCGACGACGCATGAAGACCAAGGATAGCGCTGCCAAACCCAGCATCGCACCAAAAGTCGCGGGTTCCGGCACTGCACTGGTTGTCCAATTCGCCGTAGTGCCTGCGGCCGCGAACGATCCGGCCATCGACGTGTTCGAGGAGAACCCCAGATCAGTGAGCGACTTACCACTGAATGTCATCGTGCCGGAAAGAGCAGGTCCGGTGGCGAGGTCATACCCATTCGCGACAAAGAAGCTCCCACCGGAAAAACCGAATACATCGCTACCAGTCCGGCCGCTGGCAAGAACTGATATCGAACTCTCTTCGCCTTCGTCATAAAGGTCCCAAGGAGTAGTAACCGAGGCAGCGGTGTAGACGTCAATTGTCGCTTCATTGACGGCCAAAAACGCATTCTCCGACATCATGTCCGGCTGTCCAGGGATTCCCGTCGCGGCCGAGGAACCCGACAAAGTGGAGCCCGCGGTGACCGACCAAGTTACGAGCGTATCAGCACCATTCCAGTTAAAGTCTAGAGCGATTTGAGCCGATGCCGAAGAGAGACCAAACAAAAAAGCGGCCACGGTGAGCCGCGCAGAATTCTTGAGTAACTTACAATCAGAGGGTATTTTCATGGGGCATCCAGTTGAGCTGAGTCCAAGGGGGTAAAAACTGGGAAAACTCCCAAACTTTCGAGGCAATTTTGTCAATCCGAAAGAGCTGGAATGGTAGGGGATCTATCGTGGCTCGAATAATCAGAGTGGAGTTCAGCGGTGCGTGTTATCACGTCATCAACCGAGGGAATTACCGTTCGTGGATATTCGAAAGCG
>CAXBOL010000991.1:0-1774 GCA_963977295.1 uncultured Opitutaceae bacterium | reverse complement strand
CCAACTCAAGACCGACGCCCGCAACCTCGTTTCTCAACGCGCCATCGAACGCCTCGGCGCCACTCGTGAGGGCGTGCTTCGGGCCCACCAGCTCTGCCCCGACGGCTTTCAGCGCGATACGGTGTTTTACAGCATTCTACCCGCCGAATGGCCGGCCATCCGCGACCGCCTGACGGACCGACTCAGTCAATAACTCGACTCGCCCAGTCTTCGTCGGGCCACGGCCGGGGACGGTTTTCGCCAAAAATCGCATAACGCGTTCGCGCCACCAAAACGTAGACCACATTGCCCACCGGCGCCGGGATCCAGGCGACTACGCGTCCAAGGCGACACCATCCTCCCGGCAATTCCTGCAAGACCGCGGCCGCCCCCGGGAATTTGAGTTTAAAGCCGTCCCGGCTCGCATCCGGTAAGAAAACGAGGCTGTCGAAATCGGCCGTCGGCAATCCCAGGCGGATCAAGGTCTGCTGACCATATTCACCCTGCAACGGCGCAAACCACAGCCGACGCCTCCGGTCCCGGCCCATCAGAAAACGCACCAGCGCGTTACACAGACCGCAGTCTCCATCGAACAGCAGCAAAGGGGCTCCCTCCCCCGGCAGACGACGTGTTGAATTCGACATGGCTCCAGCAAAGCGGACCGTCACGGTCCCGCAACTTCGCCGTAAAACTTTCCGTCCGTTGGCATTTTCTCGTGATACCAACAGCCTGATCAAAATAGCCTAATTTCAACGCAAAGTCGCGAAGCCGAAGAGCACGCAAAGCCAAGCAGTTGGATTACTTATTTCATTTCTCTGCGCCTCCGCGCCTTGGCGTTAAAGTCTACTCCCTCGGGGACGTTGGTATGAGAGCGAGAGTTGCACCCGACCTAATTCCTTCCTTACTCCCTGCTCAACCCATGCGGATCGGTCCCTATCAACTTCCCTCCCCCCTCTTCCTGTCGCCGCTGGCGGGATACACCAACCTGCCTATGCGCCTGACCGTGCGCGAGCTCGGCGGACTCGGTTGGGCGACCACGGATCTCGTCAACGCCCGCTCCCTCATCGAGCGCAACCGCACTGCCCTGCGCCTCTGCGCCACCGACCCCGAAGACACCCCTCTGGCGATCCAACTCTTCGGCGCCGTGCCCGAGGAAATGCGTGACGCCGCCATCATTTGCGCAGAGATGGGCGTGCAATCGGTCGACATCAACATGGGCTGCCCGGTGCGCAAAGTCGTCAACGTCGGCGGCGGTTCCGCCATGATGACCGAACTCGCCAAAACCGCCGCCCTTGTGCGCGGCATGGTCGAGGCCGTGAAGATTCCTATCACCGCCAAGATGCGCCTCGGGTGGGACGAAAACAACCTCACCGCTCCCGATCTCGCCCGCACCCTCGAAGACGCCGGCGTCGCGGCCGTCTTTGTCCACGGCCGCACCCGCGCCCAAGGCTTCTCCGGTCGGGTAAACCTCGCCGGCATCCGCGCCGTGGTCGAAGCCGTGAACTCGATTCCGGTCATCGGCAACGGCGACGTCACCACTCCGACGGCCGCCCAACACATGCTCAACGAAACCGGCTGCACCGGCGTGAGCATCGGCCGCGGCGCCTTCTACGATCCATGGATTTTTAAACGCACCGCCCACCTGCTCGCAACGGGTGAGCTCCTGCCGGAACCTGACTTCACCGAGCGCATTCGCGTCCTGCGCCGTCACTTCGACCGCTATGTCGAGTTCTACGGGGAATTTGATGGAGCCAAATTCTTCCGCAAAGTCGCCCCCTGGTATGCCCGTCGGTTT
>CAXBOL010000990.1:0-1780 GCA_963977295.1 uncultured Opitutaceae bacterium | reverse complement strand
TCTTCCTCCCATGCATACCGATAGCTCTTCTCGTATTAAGTTGGAACGTCTCAAACGGGCGTGGACGCAGGAACGTTTGGCCGAGGTCACGCGTCTCAGCGTGCGCACGATTCAGCGGCTGGAGGGGGGCGCGGAGCCTTCAGCGGAGACTTTGCGGGTGCTGGCCGAGGCATTCGAACTGGAGGTCGAGGACTTGCGCGCGAAATCGCGGCGCAAGCATTTCGGGGCGCCGTGGAGCGCGGGGCTGAAGTGGACGACGTGGATCGTGGTCGCCTTGTTGGTCGTGCCCGGGGTGCTCATCCCGTATGCGATGTTCGCGTCGTTCGCGGTGGTGTTCACCTGTTACGCCTTTTCGGTCTCGGGCTACAGTTTGCAAAACGATCAACTGGTGGTGCATCGGGTGGGCTGGGCGACGCGGTTTCCGTTGGCTGATGTGACAGAGATCACGGTGAACCCCCATGCGACGATGGGGTCGATCCGGGTTTTTGGGATCGGCGGGTTGTTTGGGTATATCGGTCGCTTTCACAACTCGGTGATCGGCGACTATCGGGCCTACATGACGAAGACGGATCTCGCGTTGGTAGTGGGCTTGGGGGCGACGACGATCGTGATCACCCCAGATGACCCGGTGGAGATGAAGGCGGCGATCGAAGATGAACTGCGACGCCTGGCGGAGGCAGGAGAAGGCCGTCAGGCTGGTGGGTTTTTAACCACAGATTAACACAGATAAACACTGATCCAAACCCCATCCCAACGAGTTCATTTCTGTAGTAAAAAATCAGGCTGACGGGCCCCGTTGCGTAGCGGTAGCGAAGCCATCTGTGTGCATTTGTTCTTCAATCGCCCTAGAGGGCACCCATTTCATCACCCCTCCGGGGCGCGATCAATGATCGCACCATCTTCGCGCTCACGCGCTCCATGTGGTTAAAAAAACAGCGGGCTGATTGCTCAAGTTACGATTGGGCGAAGCTTTGGTTTAGGCGGGCGTAGGCGCCGTTTTCGGCGAGGAGACTGCGGTGGGTGCCGCGCTCGATGATGCGGCCGTTTTCGAGGAGGAGGACCAGGTCGGCTTCGCGGATGGTGCTGAGGCGGTGGGCCACGATGAAGCTGGTGCGGCCGGCGAGGAGTTTTTTTAACGCGGTTTGCAGCCGAGCCTCCGTGAGTGAATCAATGGCGCTGGTCGCTTCATCCAGAATGAGCAGACGGGGGTTGGCGATGAAGGCGCGGGCAAAGCACACGAGTTGGCGTTGGCCGGAGGAGAGGCCGCCACCTTTTTCTCCGACGTCGGTGGTGAGTCCGCGGGGTAGCGCGGCGAAGAGGTCGAGACAATCGAGTTGGCGTAAGACGTCGGCGACCTCGGCGTCGGTCGCGGTGGGTTTGCCGAACCGGATGTTGTCGAGCACGGTGCCAGAGAAGAGGTAGTTCTGTTGAGTCACCATGCCCATTTGCTCGTGGATCGATTGGCTGGTGAGGGAGCGGATGTCGCGCCCGTCCAGCCGGAGTTCACCGGAGTCAGGCAAGTAAAATTTCGTGACGAGATTGAGGATCGAACTCTTGCCGCTGCCGGTGTGACCGACGAGCGCGACGGATTGGCCGGGCTTGACGGTGAAGGTGATCGACTCAAGCACGGGTTTGGTCGGCACGTAGCCGAACGTCACGTCGCGCAGCTCGACCGCGACGCCTTGGTTCGGGGAGGGCACGGGCAGTGCGGTGGCGTCGGCAGGATCGGTCGACTCCGGGGTGCGATCAATGATCTTAAACACGCGCTCGGCGCCCGCCA
>CAXBOL010000989.1:0-1786 GCA_963977295.1 uncultured Opitutaceae bacterium | reverse complement strand
TCCCGAGCCCGGCGAATTTCTGTCTGATCTTCAATCGTCGCCACCGCTCCCGTCGCGCGGGGCCCATCCCCCAACCGAATGGGCGCGACTCCGATCCGGAGATAACGGCCTGCAATCTCGCGAAACTTAGGCGCCAGCGGCTCGACGGCTTTGGTCTGCTCAAACAGCCTGGCGCCCAACCACTGCGGCAGAAGATTGAAACCAATTTCACCTTTGGATGGCAGACTCAGAAATTCGCGAGTGGCCCGGTTGCGATATCGGAATCGATCAACACCGTCCCGGTTTCCGCTTGCTCCAACATCCGGTTCATGAGGTCGGAATGTTTGCGCACCTGATCATGCAAGTGGATGTTGCGCAGGGCCAGGGAGAGTTCCTCCGCCAAGTGATAGATCAGGGTAAGCTCCCCATCATTCAGCGACTCGCCGATCACCCGGTCCCCTAAGAATAACACCCCGCTGATCCGGCCTGCCGTCGAGAGCGGAATCGCGCTCATTACCCCCAAAATATCGAACTCACCCAACGCATCCGCCGGTCCGTCAGCTTCCCCGCGCCGCAACACTTTGCGATGTTTGGCCAACCACGCCGCCGTGCCTCCATCCAGATTGAGTTGCACGCACTCCGCCACGGTCGACGGAATGCCGTGCACAAATTCCAGCGAAAAGAATCGTGTCTGTTTGGCGTCTTTTTCCGATTCAAACACCCCGCTCCGTTTGCGCAGGTAGATCGCGATTTTCGAAATGCGGAGCAATTCCAACAGCATCTTGGAAAACCCGTTTAACAGCTCCGGCCGATCAAAGGCGTAGCCGAGCAATCGAGAGCAATCGCGCAATACTTCCAACGTATTCTTGGTGCCGATGCCTGTGATCGGGGGATTCGGCGACACCACAGCAGGGATAAATCGAGTCGGGGCCGATGGCGCGTCCGTTCTCGGTAAGAAAAGTCGTAAATGCGGCCCCAATACCTTGTCTCGGACGGGCAAGTTGAGCACCAGGGTGGCGCCTGCCGCATACGCATCCTCCTCATGATCGTGTAGATTTCGAGTGGAAAAAACCACGATGGGTCCATGAGGAACCCACCGAGCAAAATGCTGAACCAATTCGGTCCCGCCTTCGGACAAGAAATCCACCACCATGATGACCCCACCAGGGCGACATCCTTGATCAAAAAGGTCCTGCGCCGCCGTCAACGAATCAACCGTCACTACGCTTTTCCAATAGGATTTGGAGATACCCACCAAAACTGTAGCGGTATCCAAATCACTGGAGACGATGAAAAGAGGCTGACTCATGCGCTAACGAGAACTAGTTTCAGGAATTTGGGCTGCGGCTGAATGTAAAGTGGGTCCATCTTTGGGGAGATCGAGGGTCACAGTTGTCCCTACTCCGATTTCACTTTCGATGCTAATCGCGCCGTCGTGTAAAAACGCCAAACGTTGGCAAATAGACAGACCCAAACCAAAGCCACGTTTGCCATCCCCGTAAGATTTGGTGGAAAAATAAGGTGCGAACACGCGTCGCAAATTCTCCGGGCTTATACCTGCCCCCTGATCCTTCACGCGGAATCGCACGTGGGCTTCCTCGGTCCCTGGTCGCATCCGCAACATGGCATCAAGTTCGATGGCCGTTTCGCGCGGCGACGCATCGGAAGCATTCGATACCAAATTCGTAAGTATCCGCACCAGCATGACTCGATCCGCTCTGACCACGAGCCCCGGACCCACGGCTACGGTGAGTTTTTGTCCCGTTTCCAGAAGCTGCTCCTGCAGGTTTTCCTGCACCGTATTCAG
>CAXBOL010000988.1:0-1786 GCA_963977295.1 uncultured Opitutaceae bacterium | reverse complement strand
AAACTCGACGCCGGCACGGCCTTCGCCGACGCCGCTAAGACTGTTGCCGAAAGCACTGGCACGACCATCGACACGCTCAGCTTCGCCGAGTTTACCCGTCGCGAGCCTCCCACCGACTTCCCTTACGCGGCAGCGAACGCCTTGGACAAACTCAACGCTGGTGAAGTTTCCGATATGGTGATCGCCAACGATAAGGGGGTGATCACCTACGCGAAAGCCAAAACCGCTCCCGTGACCGATGACTCCAACCCCCGGTTTGCTGAACTCAAGCAACAGATCGCCACCTTTAATTCGGCATCCACCGCCTCCGCCACCCTGCAATCGCTCATCGCTAATGAGCTCGGTGTAGACGAGACCGAGTAGCCCCTGGGCGCAGCGGCATCTTTCCCGTTCTACACGACGGCGCGACTCCTCCCCGGATCGCGCCGTTCTTTTTGACTCCATCCATCCGCTCGTAAAACCGCCCATCCGAAAGTCATTCGCTATTCCCTTTTTTAACGTTTGGCTGCTCCCGATGATAAAATCGCGAATTTATTGCCAAGAATGTTTCCGATCATGAAACCCGCGACTTTATCTGCCGTCGTGTGTATTGCCTGAAGAACGAACCCATTTGCCATGTCCCGCCTGCTCCGAATCGCCACCCTACCATTTATTCTCACCGCCACTTGTTTCGCCCAATCGGTCGACACCACGCCGGTCCTGACACTGGAGGAGTGTATTTCGCGCGCTCTGGATCAGAATTTCACCCTGCAGATTCAACGCTATACGACTGAATCCGCGACCGCTGCGGTGGGCATCGCCGATTCCAGCTTCGATCCCACGATCACCGCAACGGCGCGCACCGGCGTCAGTCAGCAGGCACAGCCCGGGAGCACCCTTGACGGTGTGACCATCGAGGGCCCCCGTAGCGAAACGGGTAACGTTCGCATCGGAGCGTCTAAAAAGATCGTTACTGGCGCGACATTCCAAGCCAGTGCCAACGTCCTACGGGCCAAGACGAACTCCCGAAACTCCCTCCTTAACCCGGCCTACGACAGCGATCTTAACCTGAGTGTGACCCAACCCCTCCTCAAGGGTTTCGGTTCCGACATCAATCGGTCCGCCATCCTTCGCGCCCGCTTGGGTGTGGAGCGCGCGGATATGGACTTCAAAGGCACCGTGCTCAACGTCGTGCGCAACGTGGAAGCCGCCTACTACAATCTGGCCTTCGCTCGCGAACAACTCGCGGTCCGAGTCTTCAGCCGTAGCGTGGCCCAAAAGCTTCTTGAGGAAAATCAGGCGAAAAAAGAAACCGGCGTCGCGACCGACCTCGACGTCTTGCAAGCCCAAGTTGGTGTGGCCAACGCCGATCGTAACGTCCTCTTGGCTCAACAACGGGTGAGTGATGGCGAAGACGCGTTGACCAATCTCATCGGTCGGTTTGACGAAGGCGACTCCCTCGGTCGTATCGATCTGGGCACTCCCGTCGTCCCGAAGGTTTCCTTCGATCAATCCTACAAACTGGCCCGGGACAATTGGCCGGACTACGCCTCCAGCATTTTGACCATAGAACAACTCCGCCTTGACGTGCAAACGGCCAAAAACAACCGGAAGCCCAGCCTCAATTTGGGCGCTGGCGTCGGTCTCAATAGTAAAGAGGGCTCATTGGGCTCGGCGACAAGCAACGTTTGGAACGGCGACGGCTACTCCTGGCAACTCGATCTTTCGTTGAACGTGCCGTGGGGATTTCGTGAAGAAAAAGCCCGCTTGGCTCAAGCCTCCGCCAATCTTAACCGCGAAGAAACCC
>CAXBOL010000987.1:0-1787 GCA_963977295.1 uncultured Opitutaceae bacterium | reverse complement strand
CGTGGTTGACGCCCTCGGTCTCGCGCACCGATTTGTAGATATCCAGCAGGTCGGTGTGGTCCGTATCCAGATTTCGACATACGTCGGGCCAGATGCAGCTCGGACGCACGCACTCGTCACAAATCCACTGCTCCTTGCCCTTCATCTTATACATGTTGGCCGACGGACCACCAAGATCACTGATCGTGCCGCGGAAATCAGGCATCTGCTTGATCGATTCGACTTCCCGCATGATCGAACTCTTGGACCGACTCGCGACAAATTTACCTTGATGCGCCGAGATCGTGCAAAAACTGCAACCGCCAAAACACCCACGGTGCATGTTGATCGAGTGCTTGATCATTTCGTAGGCCGGGATGGGCCCACGCTTGCGATACTTGGGATGCGGCAGCCGCGTGTAAGGCAGGTCAAAGGCCGAATCGATTTCCTCCTCCGTCATGGTTGGAAACGGGGGATTTACCACCAGCAACCGCTCGCCGGATTTTTGAAAAAGTCGACGCGCTTTGACCCGGTTGGATTCCGTCTCAATGTCCTTAAAATTCTTGGCGTAATGCGCCCGGTCTTCGAGGCAGTTTTCGTGGCTGAACAACTCGAAGTCATCCCACCTTTTGTTCTTCGGGGCCGCCTGACCTTCCGGCAACAGCACTGCGGTCTGCGGCACCGTGGTCAGCGAAGAAAACGGCACGCCTTGCTTGAGCAATCGCACGGTTTCTTTGAGCGGTAATTCACCCATGCCGTAGACCAACAGGTCAGCCCCGCTGTCCGCCAAGATGGACGGCTTCAACTCATCCGACCAATAATCGTAGTGCGTCACACGCCGCAAGCTGGCCTCGATGCCACCGATCATCACCGGCACTTCGGGAAAGAGTTGTTTGAGGATTTTGGAGTAAACGGTCGTCGCATAGTCAGGCCGGAATCCGTGTTCTCCGCCCGGCGTGTAGGCGTCTTCACTCCGCATTTTCTTCGCCGCCGTGTAGCGGTTGACCATGGAATCCATGCAGCCGGCGGTGACGCCAAAGAACAACCGAGGCGCGCCGAGTTTCTTGAAATCGCGCAAATCATCACGCCAGTTGGGTTGGGCCACGATCGCGACCCGCAGCCCTTCGGCCTCGAGCATCCGGCCCACCGCGGCGGTGCCGAACGCAGGATGGTCCACGTAGGCGTCGCCAGAGATGATGATTACATCCAAATAATCCCAACCGCGTGCTTCGACTTCTTCGCGAGTCGTGGGCAGCCAGCGGGCCGGTTCCCAGAGGGGTTCCCGTGAATAAACGACTTTCGGTGAAGGTTGGCTCATAACGACGACTAGGCCGACACCATCCACCAACCCTTGCTCGCCGCAACACAGATCGTAATTTGGCGAGTGTCCGCCGAGTGATCGGCGATGGAACCACTCCGGCGCGCCGGGCAGGCCCTCAACGCCTTAGGCACCAACTCCTCACCCGCGCCACCCCTATTCGGCTGGATACATTTTCAGGACGTCGATGTAGGCTTGATTGACCCCCCGCAGCGCCGCCAACGAATAAGCCGTGAAGGGACCCGGATTCGTGCGCACCGCCAAGGTTTGCGATGATTTAGACGCGCCCGCCGCGGCAAACAGCCCTTGGCTACCGGACGCATTGGCCAATCCAATGAGACCCGCGCGGGCCGCGTTGTTGTTGTCGCTCTCATCGAGCGTCACCATTTCGGCGCCAAAATCGCCCACCACGAGATCGTCTTTCAGGGCCACCGCACCGGCATCCCCCGCGACCTTCTTCTTGAAATGCACGGCCAACATCTTGGTTTCG
>CAXBOL010000986.1:0-1812 GCA_963977295.1 uncultured Opitutaceae bacterium | reverse complement strand
GCGGTTTGTTTAAGGGAGGCGCAGAAGCTGGGCCATTCGTCTTTGGCTCCCTTGGGGACTTTGCTCATGACGTCGTCCGTGGTGAGCGCATCCATGAAATCCTGCCGCATGAGTCGGGCATGATCGAGGGCCGCATCGTAGATTTTCTTGGCGCTCTTTTCTCCGACCTTGGGCAGGAGGGTGATGATGCGCTGCCAGGCGGATTCGTCGGTGGGGTTGTAGACGAAGCGAAGCATGCCCACGAGATCGCGCACGTGTTGGCGTTCGAAGAATTTTACGCCCGAGGTAATGTGATACGGGATACCGACGCGGGAGAGCGTGAGCTGGGCTTCGAGGGCAACGAAGTGAGAGCGGTAGAGGATGGCGATTTCGCTGGGCGACACGCCTTCGTCCTCGACCAAGGCGCGGATGCGTTTGACCAGGAACTCGGCTTGTTCGCGGTCGTCCATGGCTTGCACCACGAACGGCTTTTGGGAGTTGGCGCGGGCGGCGCGGAGCTCTTTGTCGAAGTGGCGGCCGGCGGGTTGGGCCAGCAGCACGCCGTTGGCGAGATTCAGGATTTGAGGGGTCGAACGATAGTTAGTCTCGATGCGATGTATGACCGTGCCGGGATGACGATCTTGGAATGTCATCAGGTTTTCGAAATCGGCGCCGCGCCAGGAGTAGATGCACTGCGCGTCGTCGCCGACGGCCATGACGCGATGGTGCGGCGCGAGACGATCGATGATCTGCGATTGGATGGTGTTGGTATCCTGATATTCGTCGACGAGGAGATGACGGAAGCGGTTACTGAAGTAGTCGGCGACCTGTTTGTCCTCGGCGAGCAGCTTGAGCCAGAGTTCGAGCAGATCGTCGTAGTCGACCACGTTTTGTTTTCGTTTTTCCTCGGCGTAAGCTTTCGCAAAAGTGGGTAGCGCGACCGCGATGTCGGCGTATTGCGGGAAGTGTTCGTCGACGGTCTGGGCAAGGGATTTCTGGGTGTTGCGCGACAGTGAAATGACGTTGAAGAGCGGCCCGGGGCGGGGGTTGGTTTTGTCTTTGAAGAACAGTTTATCGTCGGCCTCGACCGTGCGCTTGAGCAGAGATTCGGACTCGTCGGCGTCGAGGATGGTGAAATTCTTGGGGAGCTTCAGCACGTCGGATTCGCCGAACATACGCAGAGCGCGATTACCCATCGAGTGGAAGGTGCCGCCCCAGAAACGGCGGGGATCCTCGCCGGTCAGATCGTTGACACGGTGGAGCATCTCCTTGGACGCCTTGTTGGTGAAGGTGAGGAGCATGATTTCGCCGGGAGGCACGCCCTGATGAAGCAGCCACGCCACGCGATAGGTGAGGGTGCGGGTCTTGCCGGACCCCGCGCCGGCGAGAACGAGCAAGGGGCCCGCGGGCGCGGTGACGGCGTCGTATTGTTCGTCGTTGAGGGCAGCCCGAAAGTCGATGGGCGGATAACGAGAGGGAGGCGGGGCGTCTTCGTCGCGGTCGAGAATGAAATCCATGCTGAGCCAACGCTCATCGAATCACGGCCGGAGGCAAAGCCGAAAGCGTTTTGAGGCGAGAGATCCTCGTGTGGACGCGCGACGGGTTACAGGGAAGCTTCGATGCGCAACGTCGTCCAAGTGGCACCCACCCCACCGGGCAGGGCATAGCGTTGGGCGTAGTGCGCCAAGATGGTTTTCATGGTCCCAATGGATAGCGATTGGCCGGACAACATGACGCCGGTGTCGTGCAATCGTCGCATCAATACTTGGGGCGAAGGGTAAACATACCACCGGGTAAGAGATTCGTGGCGCAAAACCTGAAGTCCAGCCTCGG
>CAXBOL010000985.1:0-1830 GCA_963977295.1 uncultured Opitutaceae bacterium | reverse complement strand
GTCTATTTCTCAAAAGACGTTGGTATTGAAGGTCGACGCGGGACGATGGTGCGTATTGCCGGGAAATACGTGGTCGTGTGGTTTGGGTTGTAGCAACTTGGCTCGGTGAACCCCCGGGGGGGGAGGTGGGGCGCCCCGAACGACCGGGGTCAACGACCCCGGCCACAGCGGCCCACGTTCGGGATTTCCGGGCCGCGAAGTTTAACCCGAGGCGGGGTATTGATGCGGTCAGGCGATGAGTTCGGGGATGATTTGGCCGCCGAATTGGCTGAGTTGTTTAAAGCGGCCGGCGTGGTAGTAGGTGAGCCGATTGTCGTCGAGACCCAGGAGGCGCAGAATGGTGCAATGCACGTCGCGCACATGGTGCACCTTGTCCACGGCCAGCATGCCCATTTCGTCGGTGGCTCCGATGGTGTGCCCGGCATTCACGCCGCCGCCGGCAAACCACATGGTCATGGCATTGGGATTGTGGTCACGGCCGTAAGCAGTGCCGCCGCGCACGCCGTTGTCGGGGGTGCGGCCGAATTCGCCGCACCAGACCACGAGCGTGCTTTCGAGCAGTCCGCGTTGTTTCAGATCGGCGATGAGGGCGGCAATGGGTTGATCGACGCCCCGGACCAAATTGCCGTGAGCTCGCTCGATGTAGTCATGACTGTCCCACGTGCCGTTGTAGAGTTGCACGAAGCGCACGCCTTTTTCGACGAGTTTGCGCGCGAGCAGGCATTTGCGACCAAAGCTGTCGGTTTCCGTTTTACCGATCCCGTATTGCTCCTTGGTGCGATCGCTTTCGGCTGAGATATCCATCGTCTCGGGCACCTGCATTTGCATGCGGAAGGCCAGCTCGTAGTTGTCCATCCGGGCCGCGAGTTCGTCGAAACCCTCGTGTTTGGCCGCATGATCGGCGTTGAGTTGCGCGATCAGATCGAGGTTCTTGCGTTGCCGGCCGGTCGAGACGCCGGGGGGCGGCGTGAGATCGAGAATGGGTGAGCCCTTGGCGCGCAGCGGAGTGCCTTGGAAACTGGCGGGCAGGTAGCCGTTGCTCCAGTTGGCGGCTCCGCCTTGGGGATAGGAGATTTCGGGCAGGACGATGAAGCCGGGCAGGTCTTGATTGAGCGTGCCCAGACCGTAGTTGACCCAGGCGCCGATGCCGGGATCGCCGCCGAAGCGATTGCCACAGTTCATCTGATACATGGCGGTGGGGTGATTGACACTGTCGACCTGACACCCGCGATAGAAACAAAGATCGTCGGCAACTTTGGCCAAATGATGCCAGTTCGTGGCCATGTCGGCGCCGCTTTGGCCGACGCGGTGGAAATCGAACGGACTGCGCACATAATACCGTTTGCCGCTCTCCATGGCCGACTTCTGTTCTCCCCCGCGGGTGAACTCCGAGAGGTGCATGCGGTTGAGCATTGGCTTCGGGTCGAACGTATCGATGTGGGACGGTCCGCCCTCCATCATGAGGAAGATACAATTCTTGGCTTTGGCCGGAAAGTGACCGGGGCGAGGCGCCAGCGGATTGGCTTTTTCGGCGGCGGAGGCGCCGTTTGGTAGCAGGGCGGAAAAGGCCACGCTGCCGATGCTGGCGCCGAGGCTGTAAAGAAAGTCGCGGCGAGTGGGCGCATGCAGTGCCCGGGCACCGGCGCAGGGAAAAAAGGGGGGGCTCATGGTGATGAGGGGTCAGGCGGGGTGGATTTGGGCCAAGCACGATCGGCTTGCGTCGCGGTGCGAAGCGCGGCGGCGGCGTCGGTCAGGCTTGCGACCACCGTCGGGTTTTGCGCCGCCACATTGGAGGCTTCGCCGAGATCGGTGATGAGGTTATAGAGTTGA
>CAXBOL010000984.1:0-1832 GCA_963977295.1 uncultured Opitutaceae bacterium | reverse complement strand
TGATTAGGTGGCGGTGAGATCGATTGGTCATGGGGCTGGGGTGTAGTCTGAAATGGCAAAACGGTAGGTGCCGGAAGGGAGCATGAAGCTGACTTTACCCGAGGATGTATTCAAATCGGTCAAGAGCGCCAGCTCGGCGAGGGTAAGCCCGGATTCGGTCACGATGCCGGAATTGTCAGTGGGCAGCGTGACGTGGGCCTGAGTGTTGGCGGGAATGGTCACGTCGAGCTCGAACCGGTTGTCCTGGATGCGCCAAGAGGATGCCGCGAGACCGTAGGGGGTCTCCAATGATGCCGTGGCGCGGGTGAGGCCGCCTCCGGGCTGCGGGGCGATGGCAAAGGCCTTCCACCCCGGGGCGCTGGCCAAAGGTTTGAGCCCGGCGATCGTATCGTAAAACCATCCGACGACGGAACCGTAGGCGTAGTGGTTAAATGAATTCATACCGCCGGGGTTGAAGCCGATTTCGGGGGTCCAACTATCCCAACGTTCCCAGATCGTAGTGGCACCGTTTTTCACACTGAACAGCCAGCCCGGATAGGTTTCCTGCAACAGCACGGAGTAAGCGAGATCAGCGCGACCGACCTCGGTCAGCACCGGGGTCAACATGGGAGTGCCGATGAAACCAGTGGCCAAGTGATTGTTTTTCACGGCGACGGCCTGCTCGAGGTGTTGCACCATGGCGGGCCGTAGCTCGTCGGATACCAGATTGAACCCGAGCGCGAGCAGGTAGGCGGTTTGTTCGTCGCTGGTGACGCGTCCATCGGCGGTGATGAACTCGTGCTGGAAGGCGGCTTTGACCTTGGCGTGCAGCGCCCAGTTTTGCCGGGCGATTTCGGGCCGATCCAGAATCTCGGCCATTTGCGCGGCGAGTTGGGTGGAGTAGGCGAAATAGGCGGTGGCGATCAGCACGTAGGGAGTGGGGGCTTTTTTGGGCTCGTATCCGGGAGCCAACCAATCCCCCCAGCCTTCCTTGCTGAGTCGGATGCCGTCGGGGGCAGATGCGGCCTGCAGGGCCACCCAGCGTTGCACGGTGTCGAAACTCTCTTCGAGCACACGGCGATCGGCGGTGTGGAGCCAGTTGACCCAAGGCACGATGGCCCCAGCGTCGGACCACCCGGCGGCACCGCGTTGGAATCCGGTGATAGGGGCGACGCCGCCGAAGCCACCGTCGGGACCGTCTTCAAAACTGTCGCGCACGGCCGCGAGCCATTGGCGGTAGAAGGCCCCGCTGCGCAGATTGTAGTGAGCGGTGTGGGCAAAGACCTGAGCGTCGCCGGTCCAGCCGAGGCGTTCATCGCGTTGTGGACAGTCAGTGGGCAGTTCGAGGAAGTTTCCTTTTTGGCCCCAGAGGGTATTCGCGTAGAGTTTGTTGAGGAGAGGATTGGAGCTTTCGAAGTGTCCAATGCGTTCGAGATCACTGTGCACCACGATGCCCGTGATGGCGTCGTCGAGCGGGGCGGAGGCACCCGTCATTTCGACATAACGGAATCCGAAAAAGGTGAAGGAGGGTTCCCAGACTTCCACGCTGTCGCCCCGGGCGG
This sequence comes from uncultured Opitutaceae bacterium, assembly GCA_963977295.1. Taxonomy (GTDB): domain Bacteria; phylum Verrucomicrobiota; class Verrucomicrobiia; order Opitutales; family Opitutaceae; genus Actomonas. The sequence continues at coordinate 291 of CAXBOL010000984.1, read as the reverse complement.
TGTAGCGGGCGGTGGCTTCGGCGCCACGTAGATTAGCCGTGTAGGCATTGCCGTCGGCACCGAGCATCTCGGCGAATCGCAGGGTGATTTGTTGTCCGGCAGGTGCGGCCACTTTGAGCCGCGCCCATCCGACCATGTTTTGCCCGAGATCATAAAGAAAGACGCCCGGCTTTACTTCCCGGCGTGAGATCGGTTTCAGCTCCTCGATGCGACGCACCGGAGGAGAGTGTCGGGCCTGGAGGGGCAGACCGGGATCGGTCATGGTGAGGACCGGTTGCCATCCGGCGGATT
>CAXBOL010000983.1:0-1836 GCA_963977295.1 uncultured Opitutaceae bacterium | reverse complement strand
TCATCATGGTCGACGGCGGTCTGACGATGCCACGCTTGTAGTCCGGTATCGAAACACCCTCAAAATAACCAACGCCACTCCTCCCCGGAGTGGCGTTTTTTTGGGTTCAACCGAAAGCATTTAGCCGAAAGTCCGACTTTTGCCACGCAGACGAAACTGTCGGGCATTAAGCCCGACAACCCTCGGATGCATTTTAACCAAAATATCCCGCCAACCCCATTCCTATGAAGGGATACGATCTGATATTATTCCTCCAGCCCCGCCCCGCCTGAAAGGCACTCATGCCCGCCACGTAGCAACAGTCTTAGCTAGTTCCTGCCTCCGCCCCAATTCTATGGCCGATTCCGCCCCTCCCCAATCAACCGAAAAAATCAGCACCGGGCGAAAGCTCGCCTACGGCGTCGGCGCCATCTCGGAAAACACGATGCAGAACGCCGTCGGCATGAACGCCAACCAGTTCTTCAACGTAACGCTGCAAGTCGCGCCCGGCCTGCTTGGCATTGCGGCCATGATTTTTCGACTATGGGACGCCGTCACCGATCCCATCATGGGCTGGATCAGCGACCGCACCGACACCCGACTCGGTCGCCGTCGACCTTACATCATCGGCGGGGCCTTGGCCGGGGGCGTATTGTTTGCCCTGATCTGGTGGTGCCCGCGCGACATGGATTCGATGTTCTACTTCTACTGGTATGTCGGCATCTCCCTGCTCTTTTACACGGCCTTCACCGTCTTTGGCGTGCCTTATCTGGCCCTGGGCTACGAGATGAGTTCCGACTACCACGAACGGACGCGCATCATGTCGTTCCGCACCTGGTTTCAATCGGTCTCAGGCATCTGCATTCAGTGGATGTTTTGGATGACGCAGCGCGACTTTTTCGCCGATACCGTGGAAGGCATGCGGTGGGTCGGTGCCGGTATGGGCGCGATCATTTTAATGATGGGAGTCGCCCCCGGACTCTTTCTGCGCGAGCGCCCACTCGCGGGAGGGGAGCAGATGGCCAAACGCAAAGCGGTGAAGCTCAAACACGCGCTGGGCGCGTTCAAAGTGCGTCCTTTCCGTCTCGTATTGGCCGCCCTTGCCTTGGCCATGATCGGACTATTCACCGTCGGTATTCTCGGGGTCTACATCAACATCTACTACCTCTACGGCGGCGATGTGAAAGCCGCCTCCGCCATGTTTGGCTGGCAGGGCACCGCCTACCACTTGTGTTGCATGGCCTCGATCCCGCTCATCGCGTGGACTTCCGCCCGCATCGGAAAAAAGAACGCCTTATTGCTGTTTCTTTCCATCGCCGTGCTCGGGACCCTACTCAAATGGGTGCTCTTCACGCCGTCCAATCCGTGGCTGCAACTTGGCGTGCCCATTCTCATGGCCCCGGGTCTATCCGCCGCCTGGACCCTGTTCGCTTCAATGACGGCCGACGTCACTGACTACGATGAACTCGCCAATGGCACCCGGCGTGAGGGGTCTTTTGGCGGTCTCTACGGTTGGACGCAAAAACTCGGGTTTGCCCTTTGTTTTCTGATCGCCGGCTACGTGCTCGAATGGATCGGTTTCGATGCCGCCTTGGGGGGCGACCAAACCGAAAACACCATTTTCCTCATGCGGGTGTGCTACACCGCCATTCCGGCCATAGGGTTGATCGGGTCCATGATCTGTATCTGGCATTACCCGCTCGACGAAAACACCGTCCGGGCCACCCGCACCAAACTCGACGCCAGCACTCGTGCTGAAACCTAATACCCTGACCAGAAATCACCTCATCGGTCTATGCACCAGGCTCGGTAGGCGAGACTCTGGGTAGCCCGAGAGTCGAGGCGGGGTCGCCCACA
>CAXBOL010000982.1:0-1838 GCA_963977295.1 uncultured Opitutaceae bacterium | reverse complement strand
CCGCCGCAGCCAGCCTTGCCACTCTGTTAGCCACCCCCAAAAACGTCTTTGCCGCCGGCACGTCCGACAAGATTCGGATTGGTCTGATCGGGGCGGGAGATCGGGGCACAGTGAGCGCGGGAATCATCGATTGTGCCGAAGCGGATCAGAACATCGAACTCGTGGCGCTGGGCGATTTATTCACCGATCACCTCGAGGCGGCTCCGGCCAATATCGAGCAAGCGATGTTAAAACGCGGTCTACCCTTCAAAGACATTTACAAGGTTACTCCGGAAACGATGTTCTCCGGGTTCGACGCCTACAAACAGGTCATCGCCTGTGACGTGGACTTGATCATTTTGACGACGCCGCCCGTGTTTCGTCCGATCCATTTCAAAGCAGCGGTCGAAGCCGGGAAACATGTCTTTGTCGAAAAGCCCATTGCGGTCGATGCTCCCGGCGTGCGCGATTTCATGGCGACGGCGGAGCGCGCGAAAGCCAAGGGACTGACGGTGGTCTGTGGCACCCAAATGCGACGGGCACCGCACCTCATCGAGGCCATGGATTTCTTGCGCAGCGGGGGAGCGGGTGAGCTGTTGGCCGGCCAGTCCGCGCGCATGGGCGATGGTTTGATGTCATTCCGGCACAACGAGGCGATCCGCGATCGGGCCTGGTCTGACATGGAGTGGCAACTGCGCCGGTGGCTCTTTGCGGTGTGGGCGTCGGGTGATTTCATCGTGGAGCAACACGTGCACAATCTCGATATGCTGAATTGGGCGATGGGCGGATTGCCGGTGCAAGCGACCGGATTTGGTGGCCGGCAGAATCGCACCGACTCAATTTACCTCAACGCGTGGGACCACATTTCGGTCGAATACGAGTATGCCAACGGTGCTCGCGTCACGCACCTCGGGTCGCAAGCGGACGGGTTGGCGCATCGCAACGATCTGCGAATTCGAGGCGAGAAAGGCGAAATGTTGCTCAGTTTCAGTCGAGCAGAAGTGGACGGCGTGAACGCGCGAAAGTTTCCGGGCTCCAAGACCGTCAAACCCCCCGTGCAAGAGTATAAGGACACCCTTGATTCCATTCGGAACCGCAAGGCGATCAATGAAGGCCAACGCATTGCCGAGAGCACGATGACGGCGATCCTCGGGCGGTTGGCGGCTTATTCAGGACGAGCCGTGAGTTGGTCGTGGGCCATGAACGCTTCATCGGAAAATCTGACTCCGGCCGAATGGAAGTGGGGCGATCTGCCGCTGCGGGCACCCGCGGTGCCAGGGCGATATAAGTTGGTTTAAGAGGCGGATTTTTTAACCGCGAAGGGCTTCTCATGCATACAGCTGATGATCAGAAATTGGTCACAGAGTTCACGGAAGGAAACCGGAGGACACTGAGTTTAGCCAAAACGGGATCAATCTTTCTCCGGCGAAATTCTGCATTGTGCCCTCCTTTAACTCTGTGATCTCAGTGACTTAATTAAGTCGTAGAATTATTTAAAGATATGATGAAAAACACAATTTTGTTGGGACTATTCACCTTGGGACTTTGTCAGGCCAATGCGGATACGCTGGGGTGGCAGGCTTTGTTTAACGGCAAGGATCTCTCCGGGTGGGTGGACGTGAATACGAGTCCGGAAACCTGGTCGGTGGAAAACGGGGAACTGGTGTGCACGGGGTTGCCGATCGGGGTGATGCGCTCGGAGAAACAGTATGAGAATTTCATTCTCGAAATTGAGTGGATGCACCTCGAAGCCGGGGGGAACTCTGGTGTGTTTATTTGGAGCGAAGGCACGCCTTATCCGGGGGAAACGCTGCCGAAAGGCGTGGAGGTGCAGATGTTGGAAAACGAGTATTACAAAA
>CAXBOL010000981.1:0-1853 GCA_963977295.1 uncultured Opitutaceae bacterium | reverse complement strand
CCGAGCTGGCGAAGATCGCCCGCGAGGCCTACGATGTCTTGCTCACCCTTCGGCTCAACACCGCGATCACCCAACAAGATTCGGGCCGTTTCGTAGATCCTTCGAAAATGACGAAGCTCGAAAAAGCGCGCCTCGCTCATGCCTTTGATGTTGTGCGCATGGTCCAAGACCACGTCCGGCTCGCCTATCATTTGGAGTCCCGCTGATGTGGTCCTGGCTGCAACGTCGTCCGGTCACTCCGTTGGTAGCCGACTACCAACACGGCACTCCCCGCCGGGTGAATCGCAAGCTCCTCTGGCGCGAGTTGTCTTTCGTCGCCCTGGATGCCGAAACCACCGGATTTGACCACGATCGAGATCGTATTCTCAGCATCGGGATTGTGCCGATTACGGCCGGACAAATCGAAGTCGCCAGTCGCCGGTTTTGGTTGGTGCAACAAGCCGATGTGCCGAACAACGACGCCGTCAAAATTCACGGTATCGCCCCCGCCGAATCAGCCGCCGGTATGCCCGAGGCCGACGTCTTGGCCCAACTCCTGCCCTTGCTCACCGGTAAGGTGATCGTCGGGCACCATATTGGTTTCGACGTCAAAATGTTAAACCAAGCCCTCCGACGAAACTTTCACACCACCCTGCGCAATCCGCTGATTGATACCGCCGTGATGGCCGGTCGTCACCTCGACGCGTTTCATAAAACGGGCTACGCGGGACAGCGTCCGCCCACGTTGGAAGAACTCTGCTCGCATGCCGACCTGCCGCTGCTCGGCCGCCACACCGCCAGTGGCGATGCCTTCACCACCGCCCTGCTCTTCCTGTGGTTTTGCAGCCGCTTCCACATCCGCCACCGCAAACCCATGACCGCCGCCGACCTGTTTGCGTAGCCCATCAGGGTGGTGGGCGAGCCCTGGGAACGCCGGGCTCCAGCTCGGCCCCATCACACCAACCCTTTTGAGTCGGAACGGTAGTGGAGCCCATTCGTGTCCTTTAGTGGTTAAAACCCTAAGGCTGAGGGGATGCCCTCGCCTTTCACCATAAGTCTCCCCCCCGCCACGAGATCAATTTCGCAAAACCATTTGCACCCCCAATCGCCCCCGCGCACGTTGAACGGCTTTTCTCCTCGCAGTGGACTCCTCCGATCATCCAGAACACAAAAAACGCCGTTTCGCGCGCATCCGTCGCACGAAATGGTTTCTGCGTTTTCTGCCCCGCAAGGCCCGCTTCCATCGCTATCCGCTCATCGGCCGATTCGCCGATCTCGCCCGCAAACGTGCCTACCTTTGGTCGTTTCGATCCGAAGATGTGCGCCCCTCTCTCTACGCCGGACCGATTGTCGCTCTATTGCCTATCATGGGAGTGCAGGCGCCGGCCGCCTTCCTGCTCGCGCTCCTATTGCGCAGCAACGTCATGCTGTTGGTCGGCCTGCAGTTTATCACCAACCCCTTCACCGCCGCGCCCATTTACTACGGCACCTACCAACTCGGCCACACGGTCATCCAGGCCTCCGGTTTCGGGGTCAGCACCGAGGTGGAACCACTCGATGGGCTCCTCACTGTCGAACCCGAAATTCATGATCACAAGACCGCGCCTCGCGAATTGGCGTGGACCCAACGACTCGGAACCACTGTCAACTCCTTGGTGATCGGCGGCATCCTCGCCGGAGGCATGTTGGGCTTCCTACTCGACCAAATCTGGCGATATGGAGCAGCTCGCACCCTCGCGCACCGCGCTAAGGTCGAAGAACGAAAGCTTCATTCCGACTCGACGCCTCCGCCCCCTCCCGCACAGTGAAGCGCGATTCATGACCGGACGCCCCTACTCCCGCTCCCTGCTTTCGCTGCTCCCCGTCGCTGGTTT
>CAXBOL010000980.1:0-1856 GCA_963977295.1 uncultured Opitutaceae bacterium | reverse complement strand
CGCGACGTATCCCGGGTTGTGCTCGATATCTCATCAAAACCACCGGCGACCATCGAATGGGAGTAAGTTGCGAACGCCGATATTCTCCCGTCGGCTGGTTTGCATTCCAGTCCCGTTTGGTCTTCTAATTTCCCAACTCACTTGTTCATGAAATCCCTTGCCCGTCTTTTCCTCCTTCTCGCCGTCGGCGGGATCACCCTTTCCGCCCAAACCGATGTTATGTTGCGAAAGGCTCGCGCCTATCTCGGATCGGACTCCGCTCTGAATGCTGTTAAGTCGGTGCATTACGCGGGCAAGTTAAAGACCTCCGTCATTTCTGCGAATGGGGAAGAGGCGACCGCCGAGGCCGATATTTTGATCACCTTCGCGAAGCCTTATTTTCAACGCATCGAGATCGTGGCACCGGACAAGCAAGAGATCACTGCCCTGGATGATTACGAAGCCTGGCAACGCATCCAAAATTCCGAGAATCAAGCCCAGTGGCGGATGACGATTCTCGATGCTCCTCAGGTGCGACGTCTGCGGGCCAACACTTGGGAAAATCTCAATTTCTTCGGCGACATCACGGCGATCGGTGGAGAGGTCGAAGACATGGGCCTTGTCGATATGGATGGTAAGAAGCTGCACAAAATTGCCTACATTCATTCGCCTGCGGTCATCTTCTATCGCTTTTTTGATCCGGCCACGGGGCGTTTGGTTTTATCTCAAACGGACGCCGGAGCCGAGATTCGTGAAACGGGTGAGAACCGTGTCGCTGGGGTCCGGTTCCCGGGCAAGGTGATCACCACTTCGACGCGTCCGGATGGGGCCAAACAAGTGGTGGAAGTCACCTTTGACACTGTGAAGGTGAACGAGGCGATTGATCGTAGTAAATTCCGCATGCCGTCGGTCACCGGCTAGTCATTGAAATTCATTCTACCTCGACGCGGGTTCCTGAGCAGATCGGGAATCGGGAGAGGTGGCCCCAAACTTCTTATGCGAATTATCGACGCATCCTCCAAGACGTTCGATCGAACTCTAGCCGAATTTTGCCAAGGGGCGACCGTGCCCCAGAGCATTGTCGACAGTGTAGCGGCAATTTTGGGTGAAGTGCGCACTCGCGGTGATGCCGCGGTTTCGGACTTCGCTTTAAAATTTGACGGTGCTTCCCTTAAGCCGAGTCAGTTCCGAGTGCGCCCGGCTTCACTGGCGGCTGCCGCGAAACGTTTGCCGGTCAATGAGCGCAAAGCCATGGCCGCCGCGCTGACCAACGTGCGCCATTTTAACCGCCAAGGGTTGCCGCAAAACTGGACGGGGCGAAATCCGCACGGGGCTGAAGTGGGGGAGCGTCATCACCCCATTCGTCGAGTCGGACTTTATGTGCCCGGAGGCGAGGTCCCCCTCGTTTCGACCGTGCTTATGACGGCCGCGCTGGCCAAAATTGCCGGGTGTCCCGAGATCGCGGTCTTCACTCCCTCCGATGCGAAGGGGCGCGTGGCCGATGGATTGTTGGCCGCGTTGCACCTGATCGGTATCACCGAAGTTTATCGTATCGGAGGAGTGCAGGCGATCGGCGCCATGGCTTATGGCACGAAGATGATTCCTGCGGTCGACAAAGTTTTTGGTCCGGGCAATGCCTACACCATTGAAGCCAAGAGACAGGTGTTTGGCGTGGTGGGAGTCGATAGTTTGCCGGGGCCAAGCGAGGTGATGGTCATCGCTGACGAATCGGCGCGAGCGGACTTCGCCGCGGCTGATATTCTCGCGCAAGCCGAACACGGTTCTGGACGCGAGAAAGTTTATCTCGTGGGAACCTCGCGGACGGTGATCGATGCGATTACCGCCTATCAGTTGACATCGATGATGCAAGGGGTGGT
>CAXBOL010000979.1:0-1868 GCA_963977295.1 uncultured Opitutaceae bacterium | reverse complement strand
AAAGTGGGGGAGGTCATGGTTGACGGTCATGACAACCGTGGCGGCGCTACCCGCTAGTGAGGGATGGATTCTGGTGCGTATTTCCCTTTGTCGTGGTGATTACGTGTTCATCGTGCGCAAGCGCGCTCCTACGTCGGAGCCGGTTCTGCAGTTTAAGAAGCGGTTTCCCTCCCCAACTTAACCCGACAAGCCGATCATATGGGATCTATTTTAACGCCAAGCCACGAAGTCGGTAGGCACGCCAAGCTCAGCAATTGACTTATCTCTGGTATTGGCTGCGGCGCCGCGAGGCCGGGTTTGAAACCCCTCCTAAATTGGTCGGCTGGACGCTAAAACTCGGCTGTGATCGATAGAGAATAGGTGCGCCCTCGCCAATCGCCGTAGGGTTGAACCCCAGCCCCCGAAGGCTCCAAGGCGTAAAACGGATAGGCTTCGTTGAGTAAATTGTCCACCCGCACCTGACCGCGTAATCCCAGGCGCGAATTCTCGGAAAGCAGCCAATGGCCGAGGTCGGCTTGGAGGTAGGCGTCGAATTGCCAAAAGGGATCGAGAGTGCGGGCGCCTTGAGTCGCCCATTCGGTCTGAGGGAGCCGACGGGAGTGGAAATACTGCCCATCGAGCCCGAGACCAAGGACCTCGTTGGACCAGCCCCCGCCAAACGTGGCCCGATATTCGAGTAGACCGCCGGCGCTCCCACTGGGATCACGAATTTCGTCGATGACCGGACTGTCCTTGAACAATTCACGGTCAAATTTGCTGAAATAGACCAAGCGGCCACGAAGGTCGAAGGTGCCCCCAAATACATCGTCGCGGAGGTAGTCGAGTGTGCCTTGCCAGTTTTGGGAATGACGCCGCGCGAGGTTGAAGGCGCTGCTGCGAATGACGGTGACCTTACCGACAGCGTGTGGATCTCCCGGTTCGAGGGGCGCGCGGTCGATCTGATCCGGGAAGGAATTTTCCAAGTTGATCAATTCGGTCGCCCCGAAGCCGACGATCTCGTTGCTCGTATCGAAAAAGTCGAGGGAGGCGCGGATGCGGTGCTTCTCGCCGGTTTCAAAGATCAAGCCCGCCGATTGGGTTACTGCCGACTCCGATCTTAGGTCGGGGTTGAATACGATGCGTTGCTCAACGTCGTAGGATTCCTTGCGGCGCGGATCAGAAATTTGCACGAGTTCGGGGCCTGAGCCGACGTCAATGCCGTTGGCGACCGCGCTACTCATGAATGGCGTGGGGAAGCGGTTTGAGGTGGTGAAACTTCCCCGTAAAGTGAGGCCGCCAGCCAGTTCGATTTTGAGGGCGACCGTGGGGGCGAGATTGGACTCGGCTGCCGTGTCGGCCATGACGTAACGCATGGCGACATCTCCCTCGATCGTGCGTAACCAGTCCGGTAGCACCTCGCGAGGCACGAGTGGGGCCTGTAGTTCGCCGAAGAAGCTGATGCGTTCGATGGTGCGGCCATCCCACTCCTGTGAGGCCCGGGCCAAAGCGCCGTCGCCGAAGCGTTGTTCGGCCACAAAACCGGCTAGAGAGCTGATGCGATAGTCGGCGCCGAGATTAAACACTGCTTCGCCGGTGGGCACGTGGAGTGATTCGTGGGTGAGCCGAATGGTGCTATCGAGCGTCTCGTAGTCGCCGAGGGTGACGAACGCATTCCGGGCTCCGTTGTAGATGAGCGCTGTATCGTAGAATTCGGGCGGAGGCGCGGAGATTTGGGTGTCGCGCAGGGGGTTGTAGAGCCCGCGGTCGACCAGGGCTTGCCAACGCCCGTCATCGACCTCGTTGATGCCTCGGTAGCGGGTGATGCTTTGCGCGTATTGCGCGTCGAGGATTACTTTCCAGTCGGCCGGCAAGGATACGAGGGCACTGCC
>CAXBOL010000978.1:0-1873 GCA_963977295.1 uncultured Opitutaceae bacterium | reverse complement strand
GTCTGGGGCGGCGAATTTGGTCGCACCCCCATGCGCGAACTTCGAGCAGGCATCATGACCGACACCTACGGTCGTGATCACCACAAGGAAGCATTCACCATCTGGATGGCCGGCGCCGGCGTCAAAGGCGGCACCAGTATCGGCGAAACCGATGAACTCGGATTCTTCGTGAAGGACAAACCGATCCACGTGCGTGACCTACAGTCCACTATTCTCTACGCCATGGGTCTCGATAGCCAAAAACTGGTCTACCCCTACCAAGGGTTGGACCAAAAACTCGTCGGCGTCGGCGCAACGCCTCGCGTGATTTCGGAGTTATTCGTCTAAGGAACGCCCGCCCCTTTACCCGTGGCTCCACGTAAGATAATCCTGAATACTGCGATTCTGGTGATCCCCGGCCTCTGCGTCGCCGCCGCCACGCAGTTTGATCGCATGGCCAACGACTCCCTGTGGTTGTCGTTTCTCGCCGGCTTCCATCCCGTTTTTCTGCATCTGCCCATCGGCATTCTGGCGGCCATCGTCGTGCGGATCTTTCTGCCCCAAGCCCGCGGTCGCACCGGTTGGCTCTGGGCCCTGGCTGCGCTGACCAGCACCGCCGCATTTGCCACCGGTCTCCTGCTCGGCGCTGAAGGCGGCTACGATGAGGTCATGCTCAATCGCCACCTCTGGGCCGCTGCCACCTTTACCGGATTGTGCTGGATCGGGCTCTGGGCCTCCTCCTCTGAACGCCGTCCGGCTGTCACGAATTCGGTGCTCGGTCTTACCCTCGGCGCCATGACCGTCGCCGGTCACTTTGGCGGCATCATGGTCCACGGTGATCCGCTCGCTGCCGCGCCTTGGAAACTCGACCCCCAACGCTTTGCCAAGTTGCCGCCCCTCGCGGCCGAGGTAAATGTTTACACCGATTTGGTCACCCCGATCCTCGGAGCCAAGTGCGTATCCTGCCACGGTCCCGCGAAACAAAACGGCCGCCTCCGGCTCGACGACCTCTCCGTGATTCAGCGCGGCGGTCACCAAGGCCCCGTGCTCTCTCCTGGTCGCGTTGCCGAATCGGAACTGATCCGCGTCATCGAACTGCCGCTCACGTCCGACGATCATATGCCACCGATCGACCATCATCAGGTTACGCCGGTGGAGTTGGCCGTGCTCCGTTACTGGATCGAACACGGAGCCAACGACAGCGTGCAAATCGCCTTGGCCGAACCTCCCGCCACGTTTGCCCCGATTCTCGATCCCGACTATCGACTGCTCCCCGATCCCGCGGCCGAACGCGCCCGCCTGGCTGATGAAGCAGCACAGCGAAAACAAAACGCCATCGAGCGCGCACGACTCAGCGAGGCGTTGAGTACGCTGCCGACCGACCTCGCCGGGTGTTTCTATTTCGCCGACGCCCAAAGCCCGAGTCTGACCTTCAATTTGATCGGACGTTCAAACCTGCCCATTGAGACCTCCTCGGAAGCCAGAGCGCTGCTCACCGAGTGCGAAGAAGTGAACGTGGCCGGCACCACCCTTGCCGTCGAAGTCCTGCAGGAACTGGCGCAATCCCCGAAATTACAGCGCCTCAATCTTCGCGACACCACCGCCGATCACACGACACTCGCCCTGTTTGCCGACACCCCTGATCTCCGGGTGCTTAATCTCTACGGCACCGCAATAGAACGTCTGCCCGAAATCCTCGCGGGACAATATCCGCGTTTGGAACGACTATTTGTCGCCGACACACAACTCACCTCAGTCGATCTCGAAAACCTGCACCAGATGCTTCCGGACTGCGAAATAATCGGCAATCTCACGCCTACTTTAGCTGAGACTCCGATTGTAGGCGAATAATCACTTATACTGACGTCTGTTGAGAAATAGATTTTAGCGCAAC
>CAXBOL010000977.1:0-1880 GCA_963977295.1 uncultured Opitutaceae bacterium | reverse complement strand
CTGAAGCAACTGGACCCCGTGGGGCCAGCGGGTGAGACGATTTTGGACTACGCGGTGTTCGATGCGATTCGGGCAGGTTTTGGCAAAGTTGTCTTCGTGATCCGGCGGGATTTTGAGGCGGCGTTTCGCACTCAAGTCGGGGTAAAATACGCGGGTAAAATCGCCGTCGATTACGCGTTTCAATCGATCGACATGTTGCCGGATGGAGTAAGTGTGCCCGTGGGTCGCGAAAAACCCTGGGGCACCGGCCACGCCGTGTGGTGCGCCCATGAACAGATCGGATTCGCCCCGTTTGCGGTCATTAACGCGGATGATTATCTCGGGCGCGATTCGTTCCGGCAACTCGCGGAGTTTATCGCAGATCCCGATGCGGATCATGCGATGGTCGGTTTCCGTTTGGCCAACACACTGTCGGAGCAAGGTTCGGTTTCGCGAGGAGTGTGCCGGGTCAATGCCGATCAGTTGTTGGAGGACGTGGTGGAGCATACGGGCATCGCACGGGAAGACGTGGGCGAGGGGCGGAAGTTTTCCGGTGAAGAAATTGTGTCGATGAATTGCTGGGCATTCCGCACTTCGTTCTGGGAGGCGTTGGATGAACAATGGCGACTGTTTACCCAGTCGTTGCTCGATATCCCGAAAGCAGAATTTTATCTGCCCGCTGCCGTGGCGGCTGAAATCGCGGCGGGGCGCGTGAGCGTGCGGGTCAGGCCGACGACGGCAGAGTGGTTCGGGGTGACTTATCGGGAAGACAAACCCAAGGTGGAGGCGATATTGGCGCAGATGGTTGCAGCTGGAGAGTATCCTTCACCGCTATTTAAAAACTGAGATGAAATTTTCCCGCGATAATGCCGATGTTTTGGTGCCGGACGGGCGCCCGCCGGAAGCCGCTCTGGCCCGTTTGACTCACTTGTGCGTAGGGGCGCATCAGGATGATATTGAAATCTTGGCGCACAGCGGAATTTGCGATTGTCTGGATAATCCGGATACGCTGGCGTTTGGGGGAGTGGTGGTCACCGATGGAGGTGGTTCGTCGCGCACGGGTCCTTATGCCGACAAGACGGACGAGGAGATGAAGGCGATTCGTTGCGAAGAGCAGCGGCAGGCCGCCATCCTGGGCCAGTATGCGATTCAAATTCAGTTGGCGCATCCTAGCAGGGAAGTGAAGGACCCGGCAAACGAAGGCGTGGGGGCGGATTTGGCGGCAATCTTTGCAGGCGCGAAAGCCAAGGTGGTTTACCTGCACAATCCCGCCGACAAGCACGACACTCACGTGGCGGTCTTGTGGAGGTGTATCACGGCGTTGCGAAAGTTGTCCCCGGCGGATCGTCCGGAGAAAGTGTGGGGGGTGGAAGTCTGGCGCGGGCTTGATTGGGTGCTCGATGCCGAGAAAGTCGCCCTTGATGCCGGACGTCGTCCGGCATTGGCGGCCAAGTTGATGGCGGTGTTTGATTCTCAGATCACGGGGGGAAAGCGCTACGATCTGGCTGCCGCGGGTCGACGTGCGGCCAACGCCACCTTCAATAATTCGCACGCGAAGGATGCGTATGCAGGGATTGCGTGGGCATTGGATCTCACGCCAGTGGTGGCGGACGACAGGGTTGATCTGGCCGAGTTTACCCGCGGTTACGCGGAGCGCCTGACGGCAGATATCATCGCGCGCTTGAACCGGTTTCGGTAGGTCCTGATCCGATTAAGGCCATAGGGGGGGCTGGGCAAAGCCACACATCGATCGTGTGGGTTGGGCTTCCCTTGGCCCTTTGCTCCCGACATCGCGCCATTGCGGATACCAATGCAGGAGGGGTTTTACACCAACGTCCGGTTCGGATAACCGTCAGCCTGAAGTCGGGGTGTGATCCTAACGTCTTGAATGATTTGGACTG
>CAXBOL010000976.1:0-1883 GCA_963977295.1 uncultured Opitutaceae bacterium | reverse complement strand
CACAGATTACCCGATTTTCCGTCTCCAGACCATACGGGCTCAAACGGACGCTTACACTTAAACGCCCTTTGGGTAGGATTTTGCGGTCGAAATATGATGGGCGGGGACTGAGTCTAATTCAAAAACTCTGCCGGCTGTTGTCCTGGAGGTAAGCTTTGATCGCTTCGGCGAAGGTTTCGCCAAATTCGGCACGTTTTTTGTCACCCATACCGAAGACGTCGTGCATGGCGTCGACAGATTCTGGATACTCGCGCGCCATCTGACGCAGGGTGGCGTCACCGAAGATGACGTAGGCGGGCACGCCGCGTTCGTCGGCGAGCTTTTTGCGTAGTGCGCGCAGGCGGGTAAAGAGGATTTCGTCGCAGTCGATTTCGCCTTCGCGGCGACGGCGAACTTTGGCGGCCTTGGGTGTGATGAGGGATTTGGTGAGCGTGATCGGGGCGCGCGAGCGCAGCACGGCCATGCCTTCCTCGGTCAGCTCGACGGTGGGATACTGGCCCTCGCTCTGTATGAGGAAGCGCAGGCGGAGCAGTTCGCGAAATACGGCCTGCCATTGCGGGCGGGAAAGGTCTTTGCCGATGCCGTAGGTCGAGATTTGGTCGTGGCCCCAACGGCGGATTTTGTCGGTGTCGGCGCCAGTGAGGATTTCGATCAAGTGATTGGCACCGGTGCCAAAGCGGGAGGCTTGGCGGACGCGGTAGACGGTGGACAGGAATTTTTGCGCCAGGATGGTGCCGTCGTAGGTTTCGCGAGGTTCGATGCAGTTGTCGCATCCGCCGCAGTTGGGGTCGGGAAACGCTTCCCCAAAATAGCCGAGCAGTTCGGAGCGACGACACCCGGCGGACTCGGCATAGTGGAGCATTTGCCGGAGCTGGGAGCGGGCGACGTTGCGCTCGTGCTCATCGGTCATCTCATCGATGAAGTGCGTTTGTTTCGCGGCGTCACCGGCGCTGAACAGCAGGAGACAGTCTCCGGGTAATCCGTCGCGACCGGCTCGCCCCGTTTCCTGGTAATAGCCCTCGATGTTTTTGGGCAAATCGTAGTGGATGACCCAGCGCACGTTGGGTTTGTTGATGCCCATGCCGAAGGCGATGGTGGCGCACATGATACGCACGTCGTCGCGGAGGAAGGCTTCCTGATTGGCCGCGCGTTCCTCGGCGGGCAGTCCGGCGTGGTAGGCGCGAGCAGAATAACCTCGACTGGCGAGAGCCTCGGCGGTGCGTTCGGTGGTCGCGCGGGTCGCACAATAAACGATGCCGCTTTCTTCGGGGCGGGTTTTTACAAAATCGGTGATCTGGCGGGCCGGACCGTCTTTGGGGAGCACCTTGTAGGAAAGGTTGGGGCGATTGAACGACGCGACAAACACGGCCGGGTCGCGCAGTTTGAGGTGCGTGATGATGTCGTCACGCACGCGTTCGGTGGCGGTGGCGGTGAGGGCCATGATGGGCACCTCGGGCAGAATGTCGCGGAGTTGGGCGATCTGGCGAAATTCGGGGCGGAAATCGTGTCCCCATTCGGAGACGCAATGGGCCTCGTCGATGGCGAGCGCGGCGATGTTCCAGCCGGTGAGGTTTTGCTGCCACTCATCGAGCATGAGGCGCTCGGGAGCGACGTAGAGCAGGCGGAATTCGCCGCGATGGAGGCCGGCGAGGCGAGAACGGGCCTCGGCGGAAGAAAGTGACGAGTTGAGGAACGTGGCGGCGACGCCGGCGGCTTGCAGTTGATCGACCTGGTCCTTCATCAGTGCGATGAGGGGAGAGACGACGACGGTCAGGCCGCGGTCAGGACGGACGAGGGCGGGCAGTTGAAAACACATCGATTTGCCGCCGCCGGTGGGCAGGAGGGCGAACGTATCGCGTCCGGCCAAGTGGGTTTCGATGATC
>CAXBOL010000975.1:0-1887 GCA_963977295.1 uncultured Opitutaceae bacterium | reverse complement strand
ACATTCACAATTCTTCATTAGCCACGCAGGCCCTCCACCGCTTCGAGAATCAATTTAACCACTGATGGACACAGATTAACACTGATACGATCAAGGGGGTGCCTCGTTCATTCACAAGATTAGAATGACCACAAAATGGTGAGGCAACGGGCTCCAAAAGGTCGCTTTATATCTCACTCTGAATCTGTGTCTATCCGTGTCCATCCGTGTTTTTCCTACTGCATCGTCACGGCTAAGGAGGACTAGGGTTGATTTTGCGATTTGAGGTTTTGGGGAAGTCGGCGCTGATTGGGGACTCATGCGTTATCGCGTTGCTGTAAAATCATATCAATTGGCCTTTCGTCATCCGCTGCGGACGGCGCACGGGCTGTGGGCGGAGCGCGAAGGGGTATGGGTGCGACTGGAAGATGAAGCGGGACGCCGCGGTTGCGGCGAGGCCGCGCCGGTAGTGGGGTTTGGTCCGGATACTTTGAGCACCGTCACCGCGCAGTTGCGTCAATTGGGGGATGAGGCGAACGACGAGCAACTGGAGGAATTGATGGCCGCAGGGGGCGGGGTAGGATTTGCGGTGGCCTCGGCGTTGCGAGAGCTCGGCGACGCCGATCAAGACTCGCGGGTGGGGCCGGACTATTTGTCGGTGGCGGCCTTGTTGCCGGCGGGGCGGGCGGCGTTGCGGGCGGTGGCGTCGCGGGTCGAGTTGGGGTTTCAGACGTTTAAGTGGAAAGTGGGCGTGGGGGATCCAGCGGATGAACGGTCGCTGTTGGACGATCTACTGGCGGAACTGCCGGAGGGGAGTCGTTTGCGATTGGATGCCAATGGGGCCTGTGATCGGCGCGAGACCGAGCGGTGGCTGAACCTGTGCGCTGAGCGCGAGCCGATCGATTACGTGGAGCAGCCGATCGCGCCGGAAATGCGCGGTGCGGATGATGTCCTGCTCGGCTTGGCGGGGGATTATCCGACCACGTTGGCCTTGGATGAATCGGTGGTGGGCGAAGCGGATTTGGCCCGTTGGGCGGATCTGGGTTGGCCGGGAGTGTTTGTGATCAAACCCGCATTATGGGGCGACCCGGGCCGGTTGCTCGCGATGGTCAAGCGGCAGGCCCTGGATGTGGTGATCTCGACAGCGCTGGAGACGACGATCGGCGCGAAGGCGGTGCTGCGGACAGCGTTTGAGCTGGGCAGTGATAAGCGACCGCTGGGCATCGGCGTCTGGCCGTTGTTTCATGAGTCGTGGGCCAACGGACCGACCGCGATGCCTTTTGTGCAGCGACGCGATATGGAAAATTTGGATACGGAGACGGCGTGGAGGGCGCTGCCGGGCGGAGTTTGCGCGGCGACTGGGCGCAGTGGAAGCGGACGATTTAGCGGGGAGTGCGCCGGTGGTGATTAACGAGCAGGAGCCAGTGGAGTTTCGGCGCCGATTCTTGGCGGCGGCGGCGGGTCGGGGACCGGTGTTTTTGGCTAATCCCGCATGGGGCTCGGAAGAACGGGCGGAGTTTGACCGGTTCGTGAGTCAGGTTCCCACGAACTGGGATGCGGAGCGGGCGTGGTTGATGATTCCGACGGGCGGCACCACGGGGGGAATCAAATTGGCGCGTCATGATCAGCACACGATCGCGGCCGCGGTGGCAGGCTTTGCGGCGCACTTTGGGATTTCGCGGATCAATGCGGTGGGGGCGTTGCCCTTGCATCACGTGGGCGGGTTAATGGGCTGGTTGCGGGCGGCGCTGACGGGAGGCGAGTTTCGCGACGAAGACTGGCAGCGGCTCAAGCAGGAACCTCGGGGAACATCGCCGGGTAACGATTGGGTGGTATCGCTGGTGCCGACCCAATTGGGTCGGTTATTGGCTACCGACGGGGGACGGGCCTGGGTGGGCGGATTTGGGG
>CAXBOL010000974.1:0-1894 GCA_963977295.1 uncultured Opitutaceae bacterium | reverse complement strand
GGTTTGTGAGCATGAGGCCGTGTTTTACCGCGTAGTCGAATATCCCGCGCATGACGTTTAACTCGTGGGCCATGGTTTGTGCGGCAAGGCCTCCGGCGCGTTCGGTCAACCACCGTTCACAATGATGGGCCTGAATATTCCGGATTCCGATCCCGGCGAAAAAAGGTGTGACGTTGTGGATGCAGGTCCATCGGCGCTTGATGGAAGACTCTTTCAAGGTGTGGGAAGTCGTGGCCATCCATCGCTCTGCGATATCAGGAAAACCTAGCCGGGAATCGTCGGACGTGGAAAGATTACCGACTTGGGCGCGGAGTTCTCGCAGACGTCGTTCGGCCAATATTCGGTCGTTGGTTTTCAAAGAGCGTCGAAATTGCTTGTCAGCTCTTTTCAGCAACGCGTAATACCGCCCACTCGTCTCTAGACGGTAGAGGTTTTCCGCTACTCGTTTGAACACTGGTTTTGATTGTGGCTTGTCAGGCATACGATTAAACATACGGTGACAAATGAGGGTGACAAAACCGAAATCACTAGGTCGAAAAATAAACGTAAGTTATTGATAATCAGCTGGTTTGGCAGGGTAGCTCAGTGGTAGAGCAGAGGACTCATAAGCCTTTGGTCGCGGGTTCAAATCCCGCCCTTGCCACCAGTTGGTTTCCGAGTCGGGATTTAAACCCGCTCCGCTCGCGGGTGTCTGGCAATTGCGCTACGCGCAAAGAACAAATCCCACCCTTGCCACCAGTGGGTGTCCGAGTCGTGGATTTACATCCGCTTCGTTCGCGGGTGTCGGGCGATTTCGCTGCGCGCAAAGAACAAATCCTGCCCGTGCCACCAGTTCGTGCCTGAGCACGAATTTTTGTCTGCGCTGATTGCGGCGTTTGGGTATGAATTCCTTTATCTTTCGAAGGGGGTTGGACCGCAGAGGTCGCGGAGGGCGCTGAGTTCAAAGACGGAAATACCGGAGTCGGTGGTCGGATGCTGTCCCAGCGGAGCCTTTTTCGTGCGGATTGATCTTCCTCTGGCTTGGGCTTTGCGACCTTGGGGAACTTCGCGGTGAAACTGGATTGGGGGGGCGTTCGCCCTGAGGACGCGTCGTCGAGTGGCGTGGTGGGCCCGTGGTATGGGGGACCAAAGGGGGGGCTGGATGAAAGGCTAAAAAACTGAAAGCTGAAAGGCTGAACGAAGGGCGGAGTGGTGGAGTCTCCCGTGGAAGGGTAGGGCGTTCACTTGCGAATGCCGGGGTGGAGTGGGTGGAGCGATAGGGCGCGATGGGGCGGGCCGGCGGGCTTCGCACGTCAAACGCCCTAAGCGCTACCTGGAGGCGATAGCTGATTTGGATTCGGCGACGAAGGCCTCGAGTTCGGTGATGGCTTGGGCGGGGCCGTTTTCGTGGTTGAGATCGGCGGCGATGATCTTGGCCCGACGCACTCGGGCGGGATCGGCGACGAGCGTATTGAGGGCGTGGTGGAGGTGTTCGGGCCAACTGGCTTTGTTGAGTCGCAGGCCGACTCCGAGGCGCTCCATTTCGAGGCCGAAGAAGTTTTGATCGCCGATGTGCGGCACAATGATTTGCGGTTTACCGGCGTGCAGCGCGCTCGCCGTGGTGCCGGCGCCGCCGTGGTGGATGATCACGCTGGCATGGCGGAAGATCTGGTCGTGCGAGACTTTACCGATGACTTTGATTTGCTCTTCGTTACCGACCTTCGGGAACTGGGCCCAGCCGCGCTGTATGATGATCTTTCGGTGAGCCGGCCAGGCGCGAACAAAGCGCTCCATCACGGCCCCAGCATTTTCGTAGACCATGCTGCCGAAAGTTAGTAGCGGCACCGGGTCGCCAGCGGTAAATTCCGCCAGCTCGGCGTCGAGTTTGGGGTCTTCGGGGGCCTGCCAACGACAG
>CAXBOL010000973.1:0-1910 GCA_963977295.1 uncultured Opitutaceae bacterium | reverse complement strand
GCGCTCTTTCTTTTCAGACGGCCGAATCGTCACAGGTAGATCGCATTTGAAGGACGGTGACCAATTTTCAATCTTTCCGAATTTCAGAAACACGTTCGTCAGGGAGACAACTATGCGTGGCTCGTCATCGATAACATAGATACCAACGTAATCACGCGCCTGACCGGGGTGGACCGGCTGCTTAGAAGGAAGATCTAGACCCTCGGTGATATACGGAAGCGGATCCATTTTGCTGCCCATCGTCCGCAATCAGACACGGAGGGGCGCAGCCCCGGAGTTGTCTGTAGTGCGCTTGTTCGGCTCTTTAGATCTTAAATGGCTTGTCACCCTTAAAATTTGTTTCGGGCTTCACAATTTTGATACCGAGCGTCGGTGTATACCGGAGGACAGTGAATGAACCGCTGGCGTAACCTCCCCAAGTCTCCTCCCAGCAATTGTCACCCATATTCTGTATCTTTACTTCGTTTCCGGCTACGAACACATGATGCAGGCCTAAAGTCATACGAGGCCAACGCACCCACGCCATGCCCGCCTTGTCGGTTCTGATTTCGAAAACCTTCCGCTTCATTACCTGTGGGGAAAATGGAAATGGATACTTTGGGACATACGCATTTCCGTAAAAGCGCAGGACCACATCCTTCATCGGCATGCTCTCCTCATCGACGACCAGCACCACCAAACTATTGTCGCCACCAATGAGGTTCCCTCACGACTCCTGCCATCCGGTCGTAATGCTCCAACGAACACCGACGATTAACAGCGCGAGGAGCACAACACCGATGATAGCCCATTTTTTCATGCTTTTGCCGAACGTTTCAGCTCAGAGACGGCGACTTGTCGCCGTTCTCTGCGGCGGTTGGTTGAACGAAGCCGCTGCGCGGCGCGGGGGTGCGGGAGGTTGAGTCGGGGCGGAGGGCACTGGGGTTAAGCGTGAGAAAGTTGGGTTTGGTGGCGAGAGTATCGTGATATGAAAAAAAATACCTCCACCCGTAAGGGGCGCAACTTTCGTTGCGTCGCCACCGAACCGTATCAATCGCTGACGCGTTTTGCCGATATGCTCAAGCTGAGAAGTTTGTCCGATTCGACGCGCCACGACGAAGCGCGGTAGCGCGGAGATGGTGGAGTTTCGAACTCCGCCCGCAGGGTGACTTTTGCAGGTGCCCGTTTTACGGGCGGCAACAGGCACAATATTCGCGCTACGTGCGCAAGTTGGCTGAGCGTGTGAAGCGTGATCCGGCGACGCTCGACGAGGCCGAGTTGCGCGCCCATTTGCTGCGTCTCAAAACCGAGCACCACTACAGTCCGAGCACGATGCGCACGGCGGTGTGCGCGATGCGCAACTTCTACGGGCATCTGCTTGGGCACGACTGGAAGTTGTTCGATTTGGTGCGTTCGCCGGATCGCAAAACCTTGCCCGCCGTGCTGACCCGCCAGGAAGTGGCGCGGTTGTTCGGCGCGATCAAAGAACAACGTTTTCGCACCATCCTGCGGTTGATTTACGTGTGCGGGTTGCGGATCCGCGAGGCCACGACGTTGCAGGTGAGCGACATCAAAGCGGAGCCGCCCCGGTTGCACCTGCATCACACCAAGGGACAAAAGGAACGGTGCGTGCCGTTGCCTCCGGCGATGCTCCGGGAACTGCGCGCCTACTGGCTCACGCATCGGAACCCGCAGTGGGTGTTTCCGGGCTTGGGCCGGGGCTGGCGCGAAGGACCCGGCGGACGCGAGCGGCTGGCCCAAACGGCCGAACCGATGGGTGTGGCTTCGATCCAACATTGCATGCGGTTGCTGGTCGCCGAGGTGCGGTTGCCCAAGGGCACGTGTCCGCATACGCTGCGCCATTCCTACGCGACGCATTTGATCGAAGCGGGCGTGTCGATCCGGCTGCTGGCCAAGTTCATGGGGCACTC
>CAXBOL010000972.1:0-1929 GCA_963977295.1 uncultured Opitutaceae bacterium | reverse complement strand
CTGGGCGCGCCGCAGGCTGATGGTCGATGAAACCAGTGGGCGTGCAAGGATGGCGAAGAATTGCAGGATTCGCGTTGAGGCAGATGCGGACGGCCCAGCGGCGTGTCCGCCGTAGCCTTGTGCGAAGGCTGGGTCCGTCCCTCCCTTTTTGTAGTCCAAATCATTCAAGACGTTGGTTTCACACCCCGACAAAGTGCTGACCGCTTCACGACCCATACGCGCCCTTCGCGGTCGACTCTACACCGCCGCCTGTCAGCTCAGTTCTTCCCGGTCGCGACCTGATTGTAATACGGCACCAACGTCTCCATGTGGCTTTGCACGATCTTGGCAATCGTCGCCGGGGCCGTGGTCCCCTTGTGCAACTCGAACAACGCGACCAGCAACGCCAATTCGATGTCCACTTTTTTGGGACTGGTGGTTTTCATCTCCCGCAGAATCTCGAGCGCCTTGGCTTCAGCGCGTTTGTAGTCGTTAAAATTTTCCTGCGTCGGTTGAGCCATCCTCCCAAGGTTCGTTCTGACGCCCGACCGTCAAGCCCCGTATCGCCATCGCCCCCCAGTCCGTCATTCGAGTCCGTGCTACGACCGCCAAAATGACCTGTCGGCAATGGAAGGGCAGTCCTCAGCAATAAATGCCCAGCCTTCCGGGACCAATGAAGTTAGCATAGGGTGTCAAAAATCAGTGCCGTCCGCACGGACGCCATTCTGAACATCCTCGGGTGGATGCCCACAGCGTGAACGCGCGGGCGGTGTAAACCGTCAAAAGAAAGCGCGTCCCCATGAAAACAAACCTCGTGTTAGTGCTCGCCAGTCTGAGCCTGGCACTCCTCGCCGGATCAGGGTGTGTTAGAACCCAAAAATCCACCCGCGGATTCGTATTCCCGGAAGGCAATATCGCCCGCGGCAAGGCAGCCTTTGTAGCCCTCAACTGCTACGAATGTCATAGCGTCCACGGCGTGAAGGATCTCCCCGATCCTAACGTCGTTCCCTACAAAGTGGTGGTCTTGGGCGGAGACGTTCAAGCCGTCAAAACCTACGGCGACCTCCTCACTGCGGTGATTCACCCTTCGCTGGCCAAAACCGCCAAAGCGCCCGGTCGCACGGTGGAGGATGATCCCATGCCTAACGTCAACGATGTCATGACTGTCCAACAGATGCTGGACCTCGTGACCTTCCTTTCCCCGCAATACGTCAAACTGCAGCCGCTCTATCAGGACTACTATTAAAACCCAGAGCCCCTCAGTTCTGCTCCACGCATCGCCTCAATATTCGCTATTGAGACGAGAACGACGCTTCTCCCGGCCTCTCCGGCTCGGGCCGGGAGTGATTGGGCATCGCCCACGTTTCAATCCTACGACACCCCAGGAACCAGACCAAAGCTTCTCGATTCCGCGCTTCTTTTTCGTGCTATAAGTGTGTTACACCACATCCCCTTTTTACGACCATGTCCCAAAAACTCTCCATCGCCATCGGCTCAGATCACGCCGGATTCGCCTATAAAGAAAAGATCATCGCAATGCTCCTCGACGAGGGGCACACCGTGCGCGACATGGGCACCTACTCGGAAGCGTCGTGCGATTATCCCGATTTCATCCGTCCCGTTGCCCTGGCCGTTGCCGCCGGCGAATACGAACGCGGTATCGTGCTGGGCGGTTCAGGCAACGGCGAGGCGATCACCGCCAACCGGGTGAAAGGTATCCGATGCGGACTCTGTTGGAATGAACAAGTGGCCATCTGGAATCGCTCACACAACGACGCCAACGTCCTTTCCCTCGGCGAACGCACCGTCACCGTCGACGAAGCGCTGCACATCGTCCGCGTCTGGCTCGCCACCCCGTTCGAAGGCGGCCGCCACATCCGCCGCATCGAAAAAATCGACGAGGTCTGATTTTTTCCGCAAACTTCGGGTATGCGCATCACGTTTCACGGC
>CAXBOL010000971.1:0-1932 GCA_963977295.1 uncultured Opitutaceae bacterium | reverse complement strand
ATGCCGGAAACGGTGTGATGGTGCGCGAAACCAAACGCTTCACCGTGGATGCCGGTTTGAACTTTGATCGCATCGAAAGCACCTTCCACTTGGAGGGAGCCGAATCAGTGGAAATTGCGGTGGGCTTGTCGTTTACACAAGCGTTGCAACCCATCATCACTCAAAACGCAGAACAGGATTGGATAGGCGATTGGTCAACTTACCCGGCCAGTGGCGGGCAATTGGGCACCACGGTGATGCTTGCGCCGGGAGCAAGCCACGGCTTTGCCGAAGATGCCACCAACCGTTATATTCTCACGCGCGTTCGCGACGGAGCCACGCTCACCCATTTTGCGGGGGGTGGATGGACGCGCTCAGGCGATTTTTCATCCCAGCAGGACTGGGAAAACTACGTGCAGGCCTTTGCGGTTCGTCTGCGTCACCCTCTCACCCTGTCTTTGGATCCATTGCCATGAAAATGCGTCTCTCCTCTCTGATTAGTTCTTCCCTTATCGCTGGTTTGATTTCGTCCGTGACGGTGGCGTCCGCGACTGAACTCGAGTTCGGCGGAGCCACTCCCCTCGAATGGTCGACTCGTTTGGCCAAGTCGGAAATGACCCGCTACGGTGACTCCCTCTATTTTGAGAAAGCCCCCAAGGCACGGTGGGACTATACCTCAGGTCTGCTTTCGGGTTTTCTGCTCGATCTAGCCGAGACGACCGGCGACGACACGTTGCGGGATTATGCCGAAGGCATTGTGGGTAGTTTCGTCGCCCCGGACGGATCGATCCGCACCTACAAAATGTCGGACTTCAATATCGATATGGTCACTCCGGGCAAAGTGACGCTCCGCTTGTATGAACGAACTGGTGACGAGCGCTACAAGATTGCCTCCGACACGGTGCGGGAACAATTGCGGCAACACCCTCGCACGACCGAGGGCGGTTTTTGGCACAAGCAGCGTTACCCTCATCAGATGTGGCTGGATGGTCTCTACATGGCCTCGCCGTTTTATGCCGCCTATGGCAAGATGTTCAACGAACCCGAGGCTTTTGATGATGTGGCCAAGCAATTGATCCTGATGGATCGGCATTCCTACATTCCTGAGGTCGGATTGCATCGACACGGGTGGGACGAAGCTCGGGCGCAATCCTGGGCGGATCCAAAGACGGGACTATCCCCTAATTTTTGGGGTCGTTCCGAAGGGTGGTATGCGATGGCACTGGTCGATTCGCTCGACTCCATTCCCGGCATTCACCACGACGTGGAATCGATTGTGGAGATCCTACGGCGGGTCGCGGCCGGTATCGAAAAATGGCAGGATCCTGAAACGGGCGTGTGGTGGCAGGTGCTCGATCAACCGGGCCGCGTGGGCAACTATCTGGAGGCGACGGCTTCGTCTCAATTTCTCTATGCTTTGGCAAAGGCCGTGAACAAAGGTTATCTTCCGCGCGACCGTTATGAGCCGGTCATTCGACGTGGTTATGCGGGGTTGATTAAACAATTTGTGCGCGTCAATGCCGAGGGACTCACCGACCTGACCCAATGTTGTTCGGGCTTGGTTACACCAACAGTGCCGGACAGCCGCGGGATGGCTCATTCGACTATTACATCAGCGAACCGATCATTGACAACGATCCGAAAGGCACCGGTCCATTCATCGGCGCCGGAATTCAAGTGCAGCAACTGCTCACGACTCCGGTCCACGCTACACCGTTTCGGGTCAGTGGCTGGGCGGACTACGATCGCGTGCTCGCTCGGATCAAAGCCCCTACGTTTCCCGATCGCGATTTTCTCATCACGGATTTTGGGGCCAAAGCAGGCGCGAAGGTCAAAGCGACCCAAGCGATCGCCGACGCGATTGCCGCGGCGAATGCGGCCGGCGGTGGGCGAGTGGTGGTGCCTGCGGGGGAATGGCTGACGGGGGCGATTCACCTGCAGAGCAACGTCAAC
>CAXBOL010000970.1:0-1942 GCA_963977295.1 uncultured Opitutaceae bacterium | reverse complement strand
ATCTCGCTCGTTTGGGGGGATGCGGCGATCACGATCAGCGCATCCATATACGACATGGAAATCTGCATCGGAGTCTCGGTGAAAAACGGCCAGTCGGTCCGACGCCCCCCGTTTTCCTGCCACGCGGTGAAATGACCATCGGTATGCCACGCCACGCCCCCGGCCGATCCGTAGTCAAACCCGACCACATCCTCCAACTCCTTGAAATTCACGGGATCAAAACCGGTGTATTGCGTGAAATAAAACGAGCCGTCGATCCGCTGCACCAGCACGTTGCTGTCACCCACCTTCACGCGTTGCGCGGGCCAGGATTCCCCCGACACCGCCACTTCACCGGAGCTGTTCCATGCGACCACCTCGCCGTTGCGCTTGATCGCGGCGGTGATGAAACGGCCGACTGAAATCTGCACGACGTCGCGCAAGCCGGTCGGAGGCGGACCGGCTCCCCCCCACGTGCGCACCGTGCCATCCGCAAGCAGCGCAGCGCGGGATTCCAAGGCCACCACGTGGTGTAAATTCGCGGGCAGCTCGATGGTCTCGCCCCAGGCGGCGACCGTGGCATCCGCTTTCAGCGCGTAGGAGCGATTGCCCTCGACGGCGATATCGACGGCCGGACCCAGGTCTGGCGGCACATTCAGTCGGTCGTAGGAAATCGGACCCCATGCCGAAATGCTTCCATCTGACAGCAGGGCCAGCGCGTGCGTGTTCGAGTCCACTTTGGCGATGCCGGCCAAGCCCCCGGGCTGATTCACCTTATAGGGGGAGGTGCTGAAATCGCGGGAAATGACCGTCGAATCCGGCCGCGCC
Source organism: uncultured Opitutaceae bacterium (assembly GCA_963977295.1). Classification (GTDB taxonomy): domain Bacteria; phylum Verrucomicrobiota; class Verrucomicrobiia; order Opitutales; family Opitutaceae; genus Actomonas. The sequence continues at coordinate 1,135 of CAXBOL010000970.1, read as the reverse complement.
ACGCGCAGGAAACACTGTGAAATGACGGTGCCGATTTCACCGCTGACCCACACCTCGTAGCGTCCGGCGTCCGCGGGATTCACGGCGGGGAGGGTGAGGGTGGAGTTGGTGGCTTCCGGGATGATTTTCCCCTCCCGGCGCCACTGGTAGCGCAGGGTTCCGGTGCCGCCGGAGGCGGTCACGGTGAAGCTGACGAATTGCCCCGACAGCGCCACCTGCGTGCGCGGGGGCACGTCGATCGTGGGCAGTGGCACGACGGTCAGTTGGACGGTTTGGGTGGTCACGGCGCCGGCGGCGTTGCGTATCTCCAGCGAGTAGCCCCCGGCATCGGTCGTCGCGAGTTCGGTGATTTTCAGCCGGGGACTGCGGACGCCGACGGTGCGGTTGGAGATCGCCAGCGGAACGCCGTCCTTCATCCACGTGTAAGTGAAGGGATTGTCCCCCCACGCCTCGACCTCGAGCAGCAGGGTGCCGCGCTCGGCCAGCGTGACGGCCTCGGTGAGATTCTGACGCAGGACGGGGGCCCGTGTTTCTCCGCGGTGGCGCAGCGCCAGCACCCAGCCGCCGTCCCCCGACAATTGCAGGACGCGGTCGAGATTGTCCGGGGACACCAGTTCGTTGCCGAGTCCCCGACCCCAGCCGACGAGGGAACCGTCATGTCGAATCGCATACGAGAAGGAGTAGCCTGCGGCCACATCGATGACATCGTGCAGGTTGGAGGGGATGTTGAGTTGTCCGTTGATTCCGTTGCCCCAGCCGTGAACTTCGCCATCCCTGGTGACGGCCAGAGCATGTAAAGATCCGAGGTCGATGCGCTGCAGGGGCGGGAGACGCGGCACGTTGGCTTTGCCGTTGTCGGTATTTCCCCAGGCGGTGGCGGTGCCATCGGCGCGCAATGCCAGGACCGAGTGGCCGGAGGCGGCGACGGCCACCCCTTCCCCGAATTCCGCGGGCACTTGCACCAAATCGTAGCCCCAGCTCACGGCGCTGCCATCCGCCAGCAGAGCCACTGAATGATGTGAGGCCGCGGCGATGGCCACGACGTTGCGCAACAGCGGAGGCACGGTGCTTTCCCCCCAACGATTGTCGCCCCAGGCGACCACCGAGCCGTCGGCACGCAGGGCCAGTGAATGAG
>CAXBOL010000969.1:0-1953 GCA_963977295.1 uncultured Opitutaceae bacterium | reverse complement strand
CGCAACGAAAGCCCCGGGGTGGTAGATCGTTGACCCGCTTCCCAAACCACGGCGAGCCCGCGTTCCCGGATTAAGTCACCATCTTCGGGGCAAGCCCCGAGGCATTGGAGGGACCGGCTCCGCCCAGTCCGGGCATACGTGCGGGACTCATCCTTCCAAAACGGACGACGCGGAGGTCGTCCCTCCAGTATCAAAGCCGAAGCAAGCCGATCCCACCGTTTCGTGTGTTTCGTGGTTTTCCAACTCCGAGGAAACAAATGGGACTGCCATCCGTCCCGCCCATCCCCAACCGTTGTGCCCGATGTAGTCGGGCTCGCTGACCCCGGTCGTTCGCACCGCGCCTCCCCCCGGGCTCACCGAGCCCGGCCACAACCCCTACCGCCCCATCACTTGAACTTCCCCGGATTCGATGGTTGTAGATTACATGCAATCCCATAAACCCGCTTCATGCGTCGAGTTCCCCTCCTCTGTGCGTGCGTCTTGATCGCGATCGGCCTCGGCCCACTCGCATCCGCCGCCCGTTCCCATCCCGCCCCAACGTCATTCTCATCCTCACCGATGATCAGGGGTCGGGCGATCTTGGCTGCCATGGCAACCCATGGATCAGCACCCCGAATATCGACAAATTTTACACCGATGCCGTGCGGCTGACCGATTTTCACGTCAGTCCCGTCTGCACCCCCACGCGCGGCGCCCTCATGACGGGGCGCTACCCGATCAATAACGGCGCATGGGCGACCTACAAAGGCCGCGATGCGCTATCGGGCAACACCCACACCATGGCAAAATTCTTTCAGGCCAACGGATATCGCACCGGCATTTTCGGCAAATGGCACCTCGGCGACAACTACCCGGTTCGGCCCACCGATGCGGGATTCGATGTGGCCATCCAGCACAAATCCGGCGGCGTGGGTGAGTTGTCCGACTACTGGGGTAACAACTACTTTGACGACGTGTATTTCGTGAACAACGCCCCCCAGCAATTCGAAGGCTACTGCACCGACGTGTGGTTTCAGGAGGCCACGAAATTCATCACCGCCAACCGCGATTCACCGTTTTTTGTCTACCTCCCGACCAATGCGCCGCACGGCCCCTTGTATGTGGATGAGAAATACGCCGCACCTTACCGCCATCTCGTCGGCGACAAAATCAACAGTGCGGAGTTCTACGGCATGATCACCAACATCGATGAGAACTTCGGACGCCTCGAAACGTTCCTCCACGAATCCGGCCTCGCCGACAACACCATCCTGATCTTCATGACCGACAACGGCACCGGCAGCGGCATGAGTCCCGACCAAAAAATTGGTTACAACCACGGGCTGCGAGGCAAGAAAGGTCACCACACGGATGGGGGACATCGCGTGCCATTTTTTATCCGCTGGAAAGACGGTAAGATTAGCGGCGGTCGCGACATCAACGAAGTCACCGCGCACGTCGATCTTCTCCCTACGTTGGCCAATTTGTGTGCACTTAAACTCCCCTCCGACTACAAATTGGACGGACTCGATTTCGCACCATTGCTCCAGCAAACGCAGACGAAATTAGCGGAGCGCACCGTCTTCGTGCACAATCGCCAGGACTGGCGCCCTCCTCTCGACATCGACGACACCGGCCTGCTGCACGGCAAGTGGCGCTTGGTCAATGGCACCGAACTCTACGACACCGAAAAAGATCGCATGCAGCAGCATGACCTCGCCGCGCAACATCCGGAGTTGGTCCAGTCGATCTTGCAGGCCAACCATGAATTTGTCGGACGCGCCAAAATGAATCCCGTCTACTACGAATTTCCGGTCAGTGTGATCGGCAGCGACGTGCAACCTGAAATCAAACTGACCATCCAACACGCCATCGGCGAAGACGCTGGGTTTTGGAAATGCGAGCAGGTCGCGGCCGGGTTAAAGAGCCGCAACAATAAGCACGCGCTGGCCGTGGAAAAATCCGGAAAATATC
>CAXBOL010000968.1:0-1963 GCA_963977295.1 uncultured Opitutaceae bacterium | reverse complement strand
GCTCGCCTTCGGCTATCTCGCGATGAGTCAGGAAGGACGCTTCTTCTCGTTTCTCAATCCCATCGAAGACCCCACGATCCTATTGATCATCGCCTACTCGGTGCGTCGACTGCCCTACGTGGTGAGGTCCGCGGTGGCCGGATTCCAACAAACGAGTGAAACCCTGGAGGAGGCCGCCCTGAACCTAGGCTGCCCGCCCCTCAAAGCCACGGTTAAAATCACCCTGCCGCTGATCGCTGCGAACCTCATCGCGGGAGGATTGTTGGCGTTTGCTTTCGCCATGCTCGAAGTGTCGGACTCTTTGATTTTGGCGCAAAAACAGGCGTTCTATCCGATTACCAAGGCCATCCTGGAACTCTTCCAACTGCTCGGAGACGGCAAATTTATCGCCAGTGCTCTCGGAGTTTGGGCCATGGTTTTCCTCGGGGTCACTATCGTGGGTATGAGTCTGCTGTTGGGTAAGAAACTTGGCGCTATCTTCCGCGTCTGATTTCGTCCGCCTGCCCCATGTTCTATCTTATCGGTGTCTCGCTCTTATGGGCCTTTTCGTTTGGCTTGATCAAAGGACAACTGACTGGACTCGATGCCACTGCAGTGTCCGTAATGCGACTCGGCTGTGCCGCGGTGATATTCCTGCCCTTTTTTCGACCCCGCTCAATTAACCGGACGCAGGGGGCAACGTTCGCGATCGTTGGCGCGATTCAATTCGGCCTGATGTATGTGCTCTACCTCGCGGCATTTCGTTATTTGCAAGCTTATGAGGTCGCAATGTTCACCATTCTGACGCCGATCTACGTGATCCTGTTGGACGGGGCGCTGGAGGGCCAAATTCAACGCCATGCCATCATCGCGACCGGACTCGCGGTGATCGGAGCCGGGATTCTACAGTGGCGGAGCGGGATCAGTCCCAACGGGATAATCGGCTTCGGGCTCATGCAAGGCTCCAACCTGTGTTTTGCCGCGGGACAAATCGCCTACAAACGCCTGCGGATTCGAGTGCCCAAGGTGAGCGACGCCAGTCTGTTTGGCTGGCTTTACGGCGGCGGATTATTTGCCACCGCCCTAGCCTCGATTTTCATGACCGAATGGTCAGATTTTAATCCCACCGCCATCCAGTGGCGCACCATGATTTTCTTGGGACTGATTGCGTCGGGTCTCGGATTTTTCGGCTGGAACGTCGGTGCCACGAAAGTTTCGGCCTCAACTTTGGCAGTCTTCAATAATTTGAAAATCCCACTCGCCGTGACCGTCGCACTACTGGTCTTCAAAGAAAGCGCCGACTTACCTCGCTTGTTAATTTGCGGCGCGTTTATGGCCGCCGCCATTTACGTGGCCGAACGCCCTCGTCGAGCCTAAGCTTCACTCACGGAGCTTATCACGAAAATTCCCGTCCTGCGCCCAGTTCCCGGACCGGACGGTTTGCGCGATCGAAACCTTCCTGAACAATGCTAAGGCTGCGGGATTTTGAGGGTGTATTTTAACCACTCGCTCCGCGACCTCCAAAGCCCGGGGGATCAAGCCCCGCGCCAGATATAATTCTGCCAACTTTAGTCCCGCGTTCAATTCACTTGGAGCCAGCTCGAAACGTGCTTCGTAAGCGAATAATGCCGTTTCCGGAAACTCTGCCTTGTTGGCGGCTGTCGCGAGTATTTTCAATCCTGTCTCATTCCAGGGATCGACCGACAAAATCGAATCTGCCTGCCGGAACTCGCCACCCGCTTTGATTGGCTTCATCTGGATCATCATGCCCTTTGCGCGTTGCCACCACGAGCGCGTCGAACTCCCTTGGTTTAACTGGGCTTGTCGATGAAGCCGCCGCACCGCGATGCATCCCGGCGATTCACGTAAGATTTGCTCGGATAGCTCAATCACGTAAGCGTGGTTCCCTTGCGCCGACACCGTCCGCACTTGTGTCGCCATTTTTTGGAGACGGGGACTCAGCTGGGCAACCGTGACATCTGCC
>CAXBOL010000967.1:0-1978 GCA_963977295.1 uncultured Opitutaceae bacterium | reverse complement strand
AACGCTGGGATGCGGTCAGTGGCACCGGTCCGGCGTTTCTGCGCACGCCGCATTTCGAACACCTGTGTCGGGAAGGGGTGCGATTTAACCGGGCTTACTCGGACTGCCCCACCTGCGTGCCGGCCCGAAGGACGATCATGACGGGTCAGCACGCGCACACGCATGGCATGACCGAGAATGCGGTGAAGGTGCCAGTAGATCCAGCGCGCACGCTCCCCGGACAACTGGCGGTCGGAGGCTATCAAACCATGGCCATCGGCAAGATGCATTTTTCGCCCCAACGCTTCCGGCAAGGGTTTCAGGAAATGCTGTTGCCCGACGATTACTATCGCGAAATGGCGCGCCGAGGCGGACCGCAACCGATGCGACATGGACTGGGTCAAAACGAAGTAACGCCGGGGATGTCCACGGTGGCCGAAGCGGACACGTTGACCTCCTGGATTGCCGAACGGAGCGTGGACTTCATTACCCAACGCCGGGACCCCACGGTGCCGTTCTTCCTGTGGACCTCGTTTAGCAAACCGCATCCGCCCTTGGATCCGCCGGAGCCGTATTATTCGATGTATCGGCGTGAGGCTATTCCGGATCCGATCATGGGGGAGTGGACCAAAGGAGAGGATTGCCCGATGGCGCTGCGGCGGATGTGGGAACGCATGGGCGGGGGCTTGTCACCGGAAATTGTGCGAGAAGCCCGCGCGGCCTACTACGGATTGATCACGCAGATCGATTTCAACCTGGGCCGTATCTTTGCGGCGCTGCGAGCGAGCGGACAGTGGCGCAACACCCTCATACTCTTCACGTCCGATCACGGCGAATACCTCGGCGATCACGGCGGTATGTGGAAGGGCTTTTTTCACGAACCGTCGGCGCGAGTCCCCTTCGTGTTGCGTCTGCCTCCGGCCGCTCCTTGGACCACCAGCGACCGCACGGTGGAGGATCTCGTGTGTCTGGCGGACATCTATCCCACGCTCTTGCGAGCAGCGGGATTGGATGTGCCTGCGGAGGTGGATGGGATCGACCTGGCCCCGATTACTCAAGGCACTCAATCGGTGTCAACGCGCCACATCGTGAGCGTGTTTGCGACGGACCGCGAACATTGCTACCAACTCGCGGTGACGGATGGTCGGTGGAAATACCTCTGGTTTCCGGAAGGGGCTAAGGAGCAGTTGTTTGATCTAACCAACGATCCCGACGAGTTGAAAAATCTGGCAGCGGATCCCGGTGCGGCCGACGCCAAAGCGGAGTTAAGACGCGCGCTGATCGACGAACTTACGGCCAAAAATTCACCTTACCTGCACGACGGGCAGCTGATGCAGACTCCGGTGCAGGACGACCCGCCGGGCTTTCGCGGCGCGCATCGGTTTCCGGGGTTTAGTTTGGAGCACAGTGATCGTGACAGTAGGCACTGACCACCGACGAGCGAGATGGGGTCTGGCGCTGGGGCTGGCCTTGAGTGGGGCTGGGGCGTGTAGCTTGGCCGGGGCAGAATCGTCTGCGGTCTTCCCCAAACCGAATCCGGTGGCGAATTTGGTCAGCATGCAATTGGTCGAGGCGGGGGACTCGTGGTGGCGTCGTCCCCAACAGGATTGGGAGAGGGCGCGTCGTCGGGTGCGGGAGGATCCGGATTGGGCGGCATGGTTGGAGCGGCAGGAGTCCACCCTTGCCGCGTGGATGAAGGGTTCGGCGGAGCGAGTCGAATGGGTGACGGGATGGGGCCATGAATTTGTGAGTCCGCGGGACGGTTCCTATCTGACGTGGACGCCGGAAATTCCGGGGGAGGATCGCGCGACCTTATCGAGTCCCAGCGATCCGTCCGTTGAAATTACTCCGGCGATCTTTCGGGCGTGGGTGACGAAGTTTCGCGGCCGTAACATAATCCGGGCGAAGGACGCGGCGCGGATGGGGCGGCTGTTGGAGGACGACCGGTATCTGGAATGGGCGGCGCAGCAGCTTGATTTTTACGCTGAGCATTGGCGGG
>CAXBOL010000966.1:0-1978 GCA_963977295.1 uncultured Opitutaceae bacterium | reverse complement strand
CCCACGCAGCCTCGGGTTTTTGCTCTTCGAGCAGGCGGTCGAGGTCGGTATAGAACGGGACCCCATCCATCTGGTAACGATCCTGATATTTCCGCGTGACGGCTTGATCGGGTTCGAATACTCCGACCAGCTCCAAGGCCGCCTGACGATCCGCGCGCAACCATCCGTTTACGTGGCCATGCAACATACCGACGATTACCACCTTGATCGGCTGGGGGCTGTCCGCCGCCACCGTTTCGACGAGACCGCCAAACCAAAGTGCCACAACGCAAAGACAAATCCGGGGTAACCTCATGTCGGCAGCAAACCTGATCCGCGCCGCCAATCAATGCAATCGAAACGCTTCCCTGCTTAACCAAGCTGCGGCGGACACCTGTGGCGGAGTTGAAGTCGAATACTATTTCCTTTTCGACTCGTCCCAAAACCCTGCCTGCAAGGTCTGCTGCAACAAAGCCTCCAGTCGCTTGGCCACCTCCGGTCGGTCTCGCCAAAGATCGGTGGTTTCACCTGGATCAGCCTGCAAATCGTAGAGTTGTTGACCCGATCGGTCCGCTTTCGCGTTTCGACCATCTCTCCCGGAAAAACCGCCGGAGCCCAAGCCATTGATGTATTTCCATTGGCCCGAGCGCACGGAGAACAAACCACGCGAAGACTGCAGCACCAAGGACTCACGGGACTCACCCACCTGCGCGGCATGACCCAGCAATTGAGGCAGGAAACTGATACTGTCCAAGCGCTGGTCTGGATCCAGCTTGCGTTGTGTAACCTCAGCCAGAGTGGCCAGCAAATCCGTGAAACAGATCAATTGATCAGAACGGGAACCCGCGCTCACTTTCCCCGGCCAACGGACGATAAACGGCATACGATGCCCGCCCTCATACGCATCGCCTTTCATGCCTCTCAACCCGCCCACGGAGTCATGGTCATACTTCGCCACGTCGTCCGGATACCATACCGGACCATTGTCGGAACTAAAAATCACCAAAGTATCGTCGGCCAACCCTGACTCATCCAGAGCCGTCAGCACTCGACCAATCATCGCGTCGACCATCACCAGGAAATCCCCATACATCGAGGCCCCGCTGGTCCCCTGAAATTCCTTTGATGGCAACCACGGCGTATGGGGCGCCGGAAACGCCACATAAAGAAAAAGCGGATCCTCCGCCGCCAACCGTGCATGATCGCGAATCACGCCCACCGCTTCGTCCGCAAAACGGGGCAAGACATGCTCCAACTGTAAATTCGAGGCAATGCCCCCTTCCCGCCAAAACGCGCCTTGGATATTCGTCCAGCCCTCACTCGTGTTATCCCCGATTGAATCATTCGGCGGCACCAAGGCGCGATCGCCATCGATGTAAAAGTAAGGGGGAATATCGGTCGAAGCGCGGATGCCAAGGAAAGTATCAAACCCCCGATCCACCGGGCCGCCACGCAGCGGTTGGTCGTAACCCTGCTCTGCAAACCCGAGATGCCACTTCCCCACCATCGCGGTGCGATAGTTTTTGCTTTTCAACAACGAAGCAATCGTGATCCGGTCTTCCGCGATTGAGGGCTTTTCTCGCCACCCCTGATAGTCGACCCGAAATGGTAATTGTCCCGTGATCAAACCGTAGCGCGAGGGATGGCAGACCGAACCTGCGGCATGGGCATCGGTGAAACGCATCCCCGCTCGGGCGAGCTTATCCAGATGAGGCGTCGGGATTTTCGACTTCGGGTTGTAGGACTGCAGATCGCCATAGCCCATATCGTCGACCAAGATCACCAGCACATTGGGGAGCGGCGTGGCTGTCGCCCCCATCACCGTCACCGTGACCGTGAACAGGATCGAAACCAGCATCGTCAATTTTCTCAACATCATGGGAATAGGCCTAAGCGCTTAATCCCTTGCGGGTAAACACTTCATCTCACCGTCGCCACGACGTTGACCATCGGCGTGAAAGGAACAGGGTCATCGGCATCGGCCGTGCCACCAGTGAAG
>CAXBOL010000965.1:0-1982 GCA_963977295.1 uncultured Opitutaceae bacterium | reverse complement strand
CCAACAAACCTGCCACTTGCCGCCGATAGCCTCGGTAAGTTGCCGCGAAACGCGGAGGCCGAAACCGGTGGATATGCCATCAGTTTCGAGGCAGGAAAGTTGGGCTTGGCTGATACCCATGCCGTAGTCGGTTACGGCGATGGTGAAGTTGGTTTCGGTCGCGACGAGGGAGACGTCGATGGGCTCACTGGCCAGGGAGTAGCGGCAGGCGTTGTCGATTGCTTCGGCGACGGCCTTGAACAACAACTCACGACTCACGGCGGTCGAAATCGGGTCGAGGTTGAGGTTGAGGGTGGAAACTCGGTGGTGACGGCGAGCCGTTTGCTGAGCGAGCTGGGTCAAGTTTTCATCAAGGGCCACGGTCTCAGGAGGGGAAATGACCAAGCTTTGGGTGGCGATCCGAGAGTGGAGCAAAAAGTTCTCGAGCCGTTGATTCAGGGTTTCGGCTCCGCTGATGATGTTGCGCGCAAAATCATGAATATCGGAGGGGGCCATGATGTGGGCATCGCCTTCGAGCACGGAAGCGCACCCAATAATTTCGTGCAGAGGATCGATGAGGTTGTTGGGCAATAAGTTGCCAGTATGATGACGTTCGGCGATCAGTTCCGTGCGCAGCGCCTCACGGCGAATTTTGCTGCGGTCGAGGTGGCGCTGCACGGTCTCGAGCAGATCATTGAGGCTGACCGGTTTGGCCAAGTAGTCGTCGGCCCCGGCTGTCATGCCTTTGCGCATATCGGCCAGGTCGGCGTTGCCGGTGATCAATATTACGGGTGTCGCAGCGAGGCCGGGGATCTGGCGAAACGCCGCCACGGCTTCGTGTCCGCTGATTCCCGGCATCCGGATGTCGGACAGGATGATGTCCGGGGAGTGGGCGCGAGCGAGGCGTATGCCGTGGTCACCATCATAAGCGATGTGCACCCGGAATCCGTGTCCGGTGAACAAATCGCCGAAGGTCTCGCAGATATGTTTTTCGTCGTCGATGATCAGGATAGAGGGCATGGCAAACGGGGCGTCAGGTTGAGTCTATCAGTATGACTAACGACGCCCTGAAAGCCACGCCGTAATTTTTGCGCCGAAATTTTGGAAGGGAGGTTGAAAATTCCCGGAGCCCCGCGAGCATCCGCCTCCATGAAGCTTGTTTCTTGGAATGTGAACGGTCTCCGGGCGGTATTAAAAAAGGGTTTTTTGGATTTTGTGGATTCGGCCCAGCCGGACGTGTTGTGTTTACAGGAAACCAAGTGCCATCCGGGCGATGTGCAAAGTGTCGCATGGCCTTTGGGCTACGAGGTTCATTTCAGTGCGGCCGTGAAGAAGGGTTACAGTGGCACCGCAGTGTTTTCACGGGTGGCGCCCATTTCGGTCCAGGAGGGAATCGGGATGGCAGAGCACGATCAGGAAGGGCGGACGCTGACGGTGGAATTTGCCGATTTCTACCTGGTGAACGTGTATGTGCCGAATGCTCAACACGGGTTGGCGCGCTTGCCCTATCGGCAACGATGGGACGGGAATTTCCTCCAATACCTCAAGAAGCTGGAAAAGAAAAAGCCTGTGATCACGTGTGGGGACATGAATGTTGCCCACCAGGAAATCGATTTGGCCCGACCCAAGGAAAACGTGGGCAACCCAGGGTTCTCCTTCGAGGAACGCGCGGGATTCGATGCATTCCTAGGCGCGGGGTTTGTGGATACCTTCCGTGAGTTCGAGAAGGGCCCCGGACATTACTCGTGGTGGACGTATCGGGCGGGAGCGCGTGGGCGGAATATTGGGTGGCGCATCGACTACTTTTTGGCGTCAAAGGCATTGCAGTCCCGACTGGCGGGAGCGTGGATCAGTCCCGAAGTCATGGGCAGTGATCATTGTCCGGTCGGTTTGGAACTAAAATGAAAGCAAAGCAGACAAAGAAACAACCGGTGGCGACCACGTCGCCTTGGGCGAAACCGGCCGCGTCAAACTTTATACGTTGACCGATGAGTTCTTTGTGC
>CAXBOL010000964.1:0-1992 GCA_963977295.1 uncultured Opitutaceae bacterium | reverse complement strand
TGATTCGAGTTCATTCTAGGAACGGACCCAACACTATGAAAAACGAAGTCGAATTTGAGTTAACAGATCGAGCTTTGAAACTAAATGGAACCGCCTTGGACACCCTTCGCCACTCGGCCAAGCGATGGTTCATCGTCGCGATGGCGTTGATCCTAATCGGATTTATCTCGTTCGCCTTTTCCATTCAGCACCACCTGGCCTTCGTCGCGCTCGGACTCGCCACCGGAGCCATGTTTCCGACTCTTTTCAACGCCGGGAGACTCGCTGGAAAGATCGAAGCCATCGACCAACTCCGCCGATCCCAACCGCGCTAAACAACGGTCCGGGACCCAGATCCTGCGCCCTTAGTTTCGTATCAGGACTAACAGACCGTTTTCGTGTCCTTCGTGTGTTTCGTGGTAACCACCTTCTGAACTAACCATGGCCAATCACGTATGTCCTCACTGCGCCGCGAATAATCCAGAGCCGGGCATCTGTGTAATGTGCCAATCCAGTTTGGGATCGCCACGTCGAGCCCTCAACGCGGCTTTAAGCGCTACCGCGATAATGATCGGAATCTGGATTTTGCTTTCGGTTAGTCTGAGAATCCAATTTCCGCTCATCGCAGGAATATTTGGGGTGACGGTTTCCGCATCGGTCACTCATTTCTCGGGAGGACGAGGGTTAGGGTATCAACTCTTGGCCAGCGCAGCGACCGTGATGGGAATTGTCATCGCCGACGCCCTTTCGATGTTAAGCATCTACGTGCAGGACAATCCGGGGGGAAACTACACTCCGACTTTCACGGATATTTGGCAGGAAATACAGTTTCGATTCATTCACGATCCCACGACCGCACTATTTTACATTTTGGGGATCATCAGCGGGCTTTTCATCTGGCGACGCTAAGCCCAAACCAACCAGTCTGGTTGTTCGCCCGAACAACGAGCCAATCCTCGGACGAGTGATCGCATACTTCGCTACTTTTTTACTTCGGGAGATGCTTCGAATTCCGGGGTAATTCTTCCTTTCGAGACTTCGTCCTTCCGGGTAAACCTACCGCAAATCCATCGGTAAATCGCCCAAACGTTGCTTCACCTGATATTCGTAGAGCGATCCTTCCGCGATCGGTTCGCCCAACGATATCACCGTCGACTGTCCGGCGCGGAAATCAATCTCGGTGCCGTGCATCCCCACGATGAGCGGCTGTAGAATTCGCCAGTAGGTCTGCTCCAAGGGCTCAAATGGAAAGTCGTTTAACGGCTCATTGGTCTTGAAATGATTCCATAGCACCAGACCTTCCAGGTGATTGGGCAGACTGCCCGATGCCCCACCTGCTCGGCCGGTCATAAATCCTCCAATACAAGAATCAATCAGCGTGTGTCGCGGTTGCCCGGCGTGAGATTCGAAGCACGTATTCGACTCCCAATAACACCGCCAAATCACGTTGCCGATGGACGTGCTGGATACTCCCACACTGTGCCACTGCGAAGCTAGGTCTCGCACCCGCGCCATTAAACAGAACGAGCTACCGGGAAAATTGATCGCGCTATGACCGGGGGTTCCTTCCACCGTCGTATCCAACACCGTTACCTGGGCCGACCCCGATACGCTTCCCGCTCGGTTTACATTCAAAAACTGACACTCGCGGACCCACGAATTTACGACTCCGTGGAGACTCAACATCGTGTAGCCCCCGTCGTCCATCCATGATCGGTGGTGCACAAAGCGCTCCTGCCAATCCCCTTCAAAGCGAAGATGCTCAAACCCCACTTCCGCCAAGGGTTCGAATCGCTCCACGTGCCAGTCGTAGCGTGCATCGATCGGTTTGATCACCGGCACCGTCAGTCGAATCACCCTGCCGTTCAGCGACTCAATTTGGTGACGCTCCGTCACCTGAATTCCGACTCCGTTGATGTTCGTCCAACGCTTATCGATTACTTGAAACCCCGCCAATTCAGACTGCAACAAGTCCGGCGACTGATCGATTAACGACAATGATATCCAATCGCC
>CAXBOL010000963.1:0-1992 GCA_963977295.1 uncultured Opitutaceae bacterium | reverse complement strand
CGGTGCCCCACAGTGAATCGTCCACCGCGATGATGATCGTATGGTAGCGACTGGCTGACATGCCTTTTACGCCATCCATAATGTGAACGGGGACCGTGGTGCTGGTTATTGTATCCGTGCCCAGTTGACCATAGGTATTGTCGCCGGAGCCCCAGAGTGATCCGTCCTCCTTTAGGAAAAGGGCGTGGTTAAAACCACCGGCAATCGCGATCACGCCGTCCATCACAAAGGTGGGCTCAAAACGATCGTCATTATCGCCAAGGCCGAGCTGCCCCCAATGGTTCGCGCCCGAGGTCCATACTTTTCCGTCGTCCTGCAGATACATACTGAAGTAGGCCCCGGATGAGATCGCTTTAACGTCGCTCATGACCAAGAGAGGAACCTTTGTGGTGCTGGCGCCCTGTATGCCCATTTCTCCCCAGCTGTTATGTCCCGTGCCCCATGCTGTGCCATCCTCCTTGAGGAATAGGGTGTGTCCCCATCCCGGCGAGATGTCCTTTACGTTGCTAATACCGAGCGACACGGGAGTGGTGTGACTCTTGCCAGTGCCATCGCCTAACATGCCATAACTGTTGGATCCAACTCCCCAAGCGGTGCCGTCTTCCTTAATGAAGAAACTGGTATAGGAGGAAGTGGACTTGGATTTGACGTCCCTTACTCCAGTCAACACCTGTTCGGGGACCTTCACGTGTTCCGATGTGTAGGTGACGCCAAGGGCACCGTTGTTGAGTCCGCAGGCCCAAACCGTGCCGTCTGCGTGGAGAAACATACTGGTATAGTTTCCTGGTGCGATGGTTTGATTAGCTTGAAGGGTCGGGGCCGCCAAGGCGGCGATTAGTCCTAAAACTATCAGAGGATGTTTTAGCAGGAGGAACCTGCCGTCGGGTTTGAGTGAAGTGTGGTTGGTCATGGGTCTTTTTCCGTTGAAGTTGGAATGGATGCATTCGGTTGGCGCGGACGGCCGGGTGAACGGGTGAGAAAAAACGCGGCCGAAGCTGCGTGCGTGGGGTAAGAACCGGTGCTGAATGGCCAAAAGGTTCGTGGTCGGCGTTGTGGAATCGCGGCGGGGGCGTTGGCAAATTCATTTCGACCAACGACCTATATCGACCCGTCAACGACCGGTTTCGACCCGTCAACGACACGACGTTTTTGGGGTGTTTCGCGCTGAAAAAGCTGATTTGGCCCAGTTTCTGGTCGCGAGTTTTTAGCCGTCGGAGGCTCCCGCATGGGCGGGTTTGGGATGAAGCCCACCGAATTTCCGGTGGTGGAAATATGATTGAGGATGAAACGAGTCTACCCGTGATGAATGCGGCGCAGAGACGACGTAGAGGAGCTCCGGGCAGATAAGCAGACTGCAATTGCGGCGGACGGCTGACGCGTTGGATAGGGGGAGTTGGCGAGCAGCCTATCTGCCCACCGTTTGATTTATGCGACGGGTTGCAAAAAGCCGGTAAATGCGACTTTATCCGCGTAGAAACAGTTTCACGCCAATGATTAGTGAAATTTCATTAAGTGAACTACCCCTTCCATTCGGTCGCACTTCTTACCGCATATGATCCCATTCTTCTGTCGTCACCTTCGCACTTTGAGTCTACTTGGGTTGGGTTGGCTCGCTGCGGGATTGAACATGTCGGCTGCGATGCCGGTGGCGCGCGATTTGGGGGTGCCAGTCAAAGGCGTGAGTTGGACTCGTATTCACGCTGGCGCTACAGCGGCGGGAGAGCCGTCGATCCTGCTCACAATGAGTCAAAACAATGGCGGGTTTTTCGTGGCCGATGTCGATCCGTTGACGGGGCAGTGTCGTCAGTTTTCCCCGGTCGATCGTAAAAACTCGACCTTCTCGACGGCGTCTTTTCGCAGCCTGCGCACCGGCATTCTCTACATTGGATCAGCCTGGGACGCGCATCTGCACCGCTTTGACCCGGCGCATCCCGAACGCGGTATCGAGGATCTGGGTAAGATTGACGACGCGGCCACTTTCCCGACTGGGAT
>CAXBOL010000962.1:0-1992 GCA_963977295.1 uncultured Opitutaceae bacterium | reverse complement strand
GACTTCATCGCGGCGGTGGAGGAGGCCTATACGCAGGCGGATCAGGACCGCGAATTCAACGAGCGCACCCTCGATGTGGTTTCTGAAGAACTCACGGCGGCGAATGAGCTCATCCGCAAAGAAGCGGAAAATCAGCTGACTCAATTGTCTGATTATTTCGAACAGACGCTGGATTTGCAGCAAGGCTTGGTGCTGTGCTTTCGGCGCAACGCGGAGGGCGAATTTGTGCACACGCTTTGTCGGGGTGGGCTGGCGAAAAAGATGGGGTTTGAGCCCTCGCGAGTTGAGCAAAAACGGCTGCGTGATTTTCTACCGCGATCGGTCGCTCGTCGGATGACGCGGGTTTATGAACGGGCCTGGCAGGGCAAGTTACACCATTTCGAAGGCGGCAGTAAACGTCAGGGAGTCTGGTTCCTTGCGGTGTTTAATCCCCGGGTGGAAAACGGCGAAGTGACCGAGGTTATCGTGTCGGCGGTGGAAACTACGGAGTTGAAAAACTCCGAAACTGCATTGCGAGTCGCCAAGGAAAAGGCCGAGAGTGCGGACCGGGCCAAAAGTAATTTTCTCGCGGTGATGAGTCATGAAATCCGCACGCCCATGAACAGTGTCATCGGCTTCAGCAGTCTGTTGCAGGATACAGCGCTCGACGCCGACCAGAAGCTCTACGCGAAGATGATCGAGACGTCCGGCGAAGCGCTACTGGATTTGATTAATGACGTGCTGGATATTTCGAAAATCGAATCCGGTCGACTGGAGCTCAGTCTGGAGCCACTGGCTCCGGCGGAGTTGGCGCAGGAGATGGTGGCCATCATGCAATCGCGCATTGATTCGAACAGGGTTTCGGTCAAAGCCATCGTGCACTCTGGGGTGCCGGAGTATGTCATCTCGGACCGATCACGATTGCGGCAGATTCTCATCAACTTGTTAGGCAATGCGGTCAAGTTTACGGCGGATGGCGCGATTACCGCGACCGTGGGTTACTCAGATGAAAATGAACTGCTGTTGGACGTGCAGGACAGCGGCATCGGTATCGCACCGGAAGATCAGGAACGGCTGTTCAAACCGTTCAGTCAGGTCGATTCCTCCTCGACGCGAAAATTTGGGGGCACGGGGTTGGGTCTGGCGATTTGCAAGCGGCTGAGTGAAGCCTTGGGCGGCTCCATCACGTTGCGGAGTGCGGTGGGTGAAGGCACTTGTTTTTCGGTGCGAATTCCCGCCGAACGCGCCACGGTGGCGGCACCAGAAGCCAGTGTGTCCGCGCAGAGTAATGTGTTGTTGGATACGTCGTTGCGGGTCTTGGTGGTCGATGACAATGGCGTCAATCGTAAGATCGCAGGCATGATTTTGAAGACGCTCGGATTCAAGGACGTCTTACTCGCCGAAGACGGCATGGCGGCGTTGAAGGTTCTGGAGGAAAACCCCGTTGATTTGGTTTTCCTCGATGTCGAAATGCCTGGCTGGGATGGCGTGGAAACGGCCGGCCGAATTCGGGCTCGATTTGCCGACCAAGCATCCTCCCTGTGGATCGTAGGCTTGAGTGCGAACGTGTTGCCCGAAACCAAGGTCCGGGCCCGGGAGGCGGGGATGAATGATTTCCTCTCTAAACCAGTGCGACCTTATCAAATCGCCGAAGCGATCAATCGACGGGCTCCGTAGTTACGTTCAATTCGATCGATGTGACTGATACGGATTGATGGAGTCCGAGGCGCACTAATTGCAGCAACGGCAAAGATTGGGTTGGCATTAGGAGTGCGGTCTGAGGCACCGCCACCACGGTGGGTTGGCCTGTTTTTAAAGTGGCGGTGCGCCCAGCGGTTTCAAGGTAAGGCGGCCGCTGGCCGTCTTATACCAAAGACCCTAAGGTTCTAAGTTTTTCACAGAAGTGTCAGGCTCGGTTTGCCGGGATATATCGGGGAAGAAACTTGGAATGGAGCAGAACCGGAGTTTTTAACCATCCCGCAGGGCGGGAGACACGAATGGCTTCGCTAACGC
>CAXBOL010000961.1:0-2002 GCA_963977295.1 uncultured Opitutaceae bacterium | reverse complement strand
GGAGCCGATTCGTCCCGGGTCGCCGTGACGGGCGAGTCCGGTGGTGGCACACAGTCCTTTCTCCTCGCCGCGGTCGATTCGCGCGTAACCGTCAGCGTTCCCTGTGTGCAAGTCTCCGCGCATTTCTTTGGCGGCTGCGTCTGTGAAAGTGGCCTGCCCATTCACGTTCGTCCGACTCATGTGACCAACAATGCCGAGATCGCCGCCGTCTTTGCCCCCAAACCCCAATTGATTCTTTCCGACGGCCAGGACTGGACCCGTTTTAACCCGAGTTTGGAATTTCCTTTCATCCAAAAACTCTACGCCCTTTCCGGAGCTCCCCAAGCCGTGAAAAATGTCCATTTCGCCGAGGAAGGCCATGACTATGGCCCCTCCAAACGCGCCGCGCTCTATGCGTTCATCGGCCACCAGTGGAATCTCGATCCCTCCCGGGCCCAAGACCGTGCCGTGACCCTGCGGTCCGCCGCCGAATTGTTTGTGATCTCTGACGACCAGCCCCTGCCAACGCATGCCCTACCGCCCAATTCGCCGGTGGGTCTTCGGTAAACGTCATAAACCGGGTTTTGCCGCACGGCATGGCTGCCCTTCACCGCTCTCCTAACATCCTCTCCCGGTTTAAAAAAAGTTGGCCGGTCGCCTACCCCTAAGCGACCGGCCATTTGTTTTCTGAGTTACCTCAAAAGTGTTCCTGCTAAGCGGGAACAAGAAGAGAATCGCACCGATGAGGCCGCCTGTCAAATGACTCGATGAGGAACAATTACGTAGTCCGCCCTACAATGATCTACTTCTGTCCCAGACTCGGTTCTCTTCCTCGCGCAACTGTAAGCGCAACTCCCGAAACCCGTCCGGATTGCCCTAAAGCGCGGTAATGGCTACCAAACCCCTGTCGAATTAACCCCTACGCCCATGAGAGCTGTTCCTATCGTTTCCATCTTCTTCAGTCTTCTAGTCGCCGCCACGCTGCCCGCGGCGGTCAAGCTGCCCAGCATCGTCAGTGACGGCATGGTTTTGCAGCGTGATCAGGCGTTACAGATTTGGGGCTGGGCCGATGCCGGGGAGAGTGTCGTGGTCAGTTTTCGCGGCGAAACTTACCAGACCACAACTCCGTCGACTGGCGAATGGCGGGTCACCACCAAACCGCTGACCGCCGGCGGCCCCGACTCCATGGTTATCCAGGGCCACAACAAAATCACCTTAAAGGATATTTTCGTCGGCGACGTGTGGGTGTGCTCGGGCCAATCCAACATGACCCACAATTTTGGACGATGGCAGGAACGCTACGCCGCGGAAATCGCGACCTCGGCCAACCCCAAGATTCGCCAATTTTATGTGCCCACCAAAGCCGTATTGACTGGACCACAAGCCGACTACCCCGGCCTGAGTTGGAAACCCGCCACGCCCACGAACCTGCTCGATTTCACCGTCGTCGGCTACTTTTTTGCCCATAAACTCTACGAACGCTACGGGGTGCCCCAGGGCATCATCAACACCTGCGTCGGCGGCACCCGCATCGAAGCATGGACGAGTGAGGAGGGCTTCCGTGAGTTCCCCAACACCCTTGCCACCATCACCCAGAACAAGGACACCACCTACGTGGATCGCGTGAACGCCGAGGCCCGCGCCGACCGCGAGTCCGATGGACCCCACATCGAAGCCGATCAGGGACTGCTCGGAGAGCTCAGGTGGTTCGATCCGGCCTACATCCCTCGCAACTGGAAACGGATTAACATCCCCGGTTACTGGGAGGATCAGGGGGTGCGCAATCTCGATGGCACCGTGTGGTATCGCCGTGAAATCGAGGTGCCCGCCGCCATGACCGAAGTCGAGGGGCTGGTGAAACTCGGCCGCATTCGCGACGCCGACGAACTCTACATCAACGGTCAAAAGGTCGGTAACACGACCTACGAGTATCCCCAACGTCGATACACGATTCCCGCTGGAATTTTACGTCCCGGGAAAAATCTATTTGTGGTGCGCGTCACCAACAACGGGGGCAAGGGCG
>CAXBOL010000960.1:0-2008 GCA_963977295.1 uncultured Opitutaceae bacterium | reverse complement strand
GCCAGCAGACCGCGCAGGGTGTCACTCGGCACTAGCAGCACGTATTTTGGGAAAAAGGGCGCCCAACTGGCGGCGACGATGCGGCCGACTGCAAACCCGATCAGTCCGAGTCCGATGGCCTGCTGCAGGATCATACCAGCGATGGTGCGGTTGCGGGTGCCGATGAGTTTGAGCACGGCAATCTCGCGGATTTTACCCAGCGTGAGGGTGTAGATGATAAATGCCACAATGGCGGCACTGACCAACGCCAGGATGATGAGAAAGAGACCAATCTGGCGCGCGGAGGTAGCGATCAGTTTCTGGACCAACAGTTCCTCCATCTGGGCGCGGGTGTAGACTTCGAGGCGCTTCCAACGGCGGATGGGTGCAGCGGCGTTGTCGGGATCGATGCCGGGAGCCAAGCGCACGAGGATGGCGTTGACCGAGGTGCTGGTGGTTTGCGTGCCGAGGATTGCGGTCAGCAGACCCGGCACGCCCGGACGGTTGAGTTCCGCGTTGGCGGTGATGCGGCGGCGTTGTTGCAGGATGGCGTCATTGTCTTTGAGGAACTGCTCCGTCTGAGCGTCTTTGAGCGGGATGAAGATCATGGGATCTCCGGCCGAAGAGACCATACGACGGGTGAGTCCCACGACCTCGTAGGCGTGACGGCGCAAGGTGATGCGGTCACCAACGCGGAGACCGGAGGCGACATCGGCGATGGCCTCGTAGTGGTTGCGGGTGAGGTGACGACCCGCGACGAGAAACCCCGGGTGGCCGGGAGCGTCCGGGCCACCGGGGACCACGCCCACGATCATGGCCCGCACGTCGCGTTCGCCGTGGCGCACCTGCATGGTGAGGTAGGTGACGTTGGCGGCGGCCTCCACGCCGGGCAGGGTCAGCACGCTGCGGTAAAGGTCGTCGGGCAACTGGGAGGGCTCGGCGTAGGGGCCGAGGGTGGCGCGCTGCACGACCCACAGATCGGCGCCGCTGTTGTCGAGCAAGGCCCGGCCGTCGGCCACGAGTCCGCGGTAGACCCCGGCCATAGTGAGCGTCACCCCGATCAGCAGCCCGAGGCCCACGCCGGTGAAGACGAACTTGCCCCAACTGTGCAGGATGTCGCGGCCGGCGAGATTGATCATGGGCGGCTGGCGACCAGGGTTGAAACGACCCGCACCCGGGAATGGGTGTCGAGAGGGAATTGGCTGTGGGTCACCACCAGGCGCCCGAGCGGAGGGCCCTCGAGCAGCAGGGTTTGACCATCGAGATCGTGCCCGCCGATGCGCACCGGGGTGAAGACCAGCTCACGGTCGTCCCATTCCCAGACCCCCAGGCGACCATCGTGACGACGCAATGCGGCGTGATTCACGACCGGGCCGGAGGGCAGGGAGGGCAGCGTCACGGTGACCTCACCCAGTTCGCCCAGCGGCGGCAGGGGGTGGGGCGGCGTATCGAAAACGATTTTGGCGAGCACCTCCTCGGTGATGGTGTCCGCCACGGGTTCAACACGCAGGACCCGGCCGGAGAGAACGCGGCGCGCCTGGGAGTGCAGCACGATCTGGGCGGGCAGACCGGGCTCTAGTCCGGCGGCGTGCAATTGGTCAAAACGCACGTTCATCCACAGGGATTGTGGATCGATGATTTCGATCACAGGCTGACCGGCGACGACTGTCGTGCCCGCCTCGACGTGGCGCGCAATCACCAGTCCGTCCACCGGCGCGACGAAGCGCAGATCTGCTCGCTGTTGGCGAAGCACCGCGAGATCGGCCGCAACCCGAGCGATCTCGTCGCGGGCAACCGCCTGCTGGGCACGTGCGCTGGCTGAAGCGGCGTCGGCGATGCGGCAGGCCTGCTCGGCGGTGTCCAAATCTTCCTGGCTGACGGTTTGGGTGGAAAACAAGGCCTGTTGGCGTCGCAGCTGCAGGGCGGCGAAATCGTAGCGGGCACTCGCCTCCGCGATGCGGGCCTGCGTTTCGGCCAGGGCGGAGTGGGCGCGGGCGAGTTGAGCTTCCTGCGCGGTGAGGCGGTGGTT
>CAXBOL010000959.1:0-2022 GCA_963977295.1 uncultured Opitutaceae bacterium | reverse complement strand
CCGGAACTCGTCATCCGGGAGGGCGCGGTGACGGAAGAAATCCGCGGGCTGATCGATGAAGATCCGTCCATTTCGATCCTCGTGCTCGGCGCGTCAGCGGACGCGGCGGGGCCGGGGCCGTTGGTGTCGTCGCTTGCGAAAAATCCGCCCTATCTCGGCTTGCGGCCGATCCCGGTGACCGTCGTGCCCGGCTCCATTGATCAACAATCGCCTCAAACCGGAGAGTGGAATCGCTACGGCGGCCCGCGTCTCGCGTCAGGTTACCAATTCGCCAACGTCGTTGACCTCCTCCGTCGCTGCGCCGCTATCCTCGAACCCGAAGACCTCGTCATGGTCCTCGAGCCCCTCAACGAACACTCCAACCACGGCGGCACTTGGCTCCAGCATTCCGACCAAGCCTACGCGGTCTGCAAAGCCGTCAACAGCCCTTCCTGCAAGATTCTCTTCGATATCTACCACCAACAGATCACCGAAGGAAATCTCATCCCCAACATCGATATGTGCTGGGATGAGATCGCGTATTTTCAATGTGGAGACAACCCCGGTCGCAAGGAACCCGGCACCGGTGAGATCAACTACGGCAACGTCTTCGACCACCTGAAGTCGAAAAACTACCGCGGCGTCGTGGGCATGGAACACGGTAACTCGATGAAAGGCGCCGACGGCGAACGCGCCGTGATCAACGCCTACCGCACCGCCGATCGGAGTTAGGATAGACCCATGCTGCTTGATGCGTAGCGGTAGCGAAGCGATTTGTGTCCCTTCGTGGTTAAAAAACAAACCAGTCCCTACGGTCACGCCGCCCGTATTCATCAGGTGCAGAGCCCAATTGCATGTCCCCCTCGCGCCTCCGTTCTTGCGCGTTGATTCCGCCGTCGTTCTCGTAGCCCCATGCAGTTGACCAAGCACTGGGCCGCCACTCTCGAAGACTACGCCATTGACCTCGCCTGGTCGGCCGACGGCACTCAACTCGCGGCCGCCTCCGGCGATGGACCCATCACCCTTTTCGCCCTCGCCGACGGTGCAATTCAACATGTCCTACCTGGTCATGAAGACGGCACCAACGTCATCGACTGGCACCCCTCCCAATCGCTGCTCGCCACCGGTGGTCAGGACGGCGCCGTCAAACTCTGGGACAGCTCCACCGGCCAACACACCGCGTCCCTGCCGCTTAATGCCGGTTGGATCGACCACCTCGCATGGTCGCCCCCCGGCACCACCCTCGCCGCCGCCGCGGGCCGCATTCTTACGCTGCTCAATCCTGACGGCAGCACGCGCCACTCATTTTCCCCCGCACCGAAAACCATTTGCGCCCTGGCTTGGCAGCCTGCCGCCGGCTGCTTGGCCTCGGCTTACTTCGGCGGCGTTGTCCTCTGGGATGCCGACGATCACATCGCGCAGATGGAGTTTCCTTATGCCAATGGCATCCACTCCCTCGTCTGGTCACCCGACAACCGATGGCTCGTTTCCGGCAACCAAGATCCGAGCGTCCACCTTTGGCGGCCCGAAGACAAAGAGGAGTTCCACATGAGCGGCTACGAGACGAAGGTGAAACACCTCGCCTTCGATCACCGCAGTCGCTGGCTCGCCACCAGCGGCAGCAACGAGTGTTGCGTGTGGGACTGCCAAGGTGCCGGCCCCGAGGGCCGGGAACCGGCCATGCTCCCGCACGATGCGCGCCTCTGCGCGGTCGCGTTTCAAAACACCCACGGTCTCCTCGCCACCGCCGCCGAGGATGGCAGCGTCAAACTGTGGAGCCCCGAACGCGCCAGCCCGCTCCGTGCCACCATCAAGCTCCCCAGCGCCGCCACCAAATTCGCTTGGCATCCGTCCGATGGTCACCTCGCCATCGGCACCGCCCAGGGCGTGGTGTATGTGCTCAATGTCGGTTCCTGATCCGCAACCCAGCTTGTCACTTATTAAGTGACAAGCTCGCCGCCAGTCCCCGCTTGATCCTTTCGCCTCTCTTGGTCTGAGTAACTCCCGTCATGGCCGACGCCTCCGCCCCTCTTCCGAAAACTG
>CAXBOL010000958.1:0-2029 GCA_963977295.1 uncultured Opitutaceae bacterium | reverse complement strand
ATGGTTCCGCCACCCTTGATCGTCGTTCCATCGCAATGATCGAGCACGATGAAGGCGTATTGCTGCGGCTCGAAATTCCGCGGATCGGGCGAAGCCTGTAGTAGCGCGCCGGCTTGCAGGAGCAGGGTTATCCCACTTTTCAGATGCACGGAGCCGCTGAGGTAGTGCCCCGGTGGCAGCGTCACGACCGAGCCCGCGGGGGCGCTATCGATGGCTTTTTGGATCGCGAGGGTCGAAAGGGTTTGGCCACTGGGATCAGCGCCGAAGGCCAGCACGTTGAGTTGCGCATCAGCAGCTGATTCCGGCACGGAATCGAGGGAGGCATCTTCGGGGAACAGAAAGAGTCGCTCCTTGTGGTCCAAGGTAACAACGAGTTTGCCGGCGACCGGCAGGGCAAACTTTGCGGTGGCGCTCTCAAGATCCGTGCGCAGGGGAATTTGGGCGGTTTTGGGACTGATGTCCACAGTTTGAAAAGGGCGCCGGGCCTGCACTGTGATTTGGGCGTGCGGGGTGTCGGGGCGCGGGAAATGAGCGTAGTGGATGTCCTTAAATTTATGGACAAATACAGGGGTGCCATCGACCTCGAGCTCGAAGCGATTACTGCCAAAGGCCTTGGGGGTGACAGGAAAGGGATCGATGGCGCATACCTCGACTGCTGGGATCAGGATCAGACCAAGGACCAGGCGAGATAGGGAGGTGCGGAGAGGAGAAAGGGAGAGCATGGTTTTCAAGGGGCTAAGGAGTGAGGGTTCGCCCGGGCCACCGCTTCGCCCTGCGCCTGGTTGCCGGTCGGATTGTAGTGAACGTCGCGGGGGTGCCGTATCCGTTTCCCGTGAAGGAGGTAGAAGAGGGGAGCGCCTGGGCCGTTGGAAGCCGGAGCGTTTTTCGAGTATCACCAGAAGTTGAGCCGTTGGGTAGAGACGTCAATTGCTCGAAGACGTTTAACCGAATTCGGGTTCTTAAGTCGAGCTGAGGTGGTCGGTATTGGACGGACCAATACGCCACTTCGAGGATGGGGCGGGGGCATGCCGTCCAACTTACGTAATTCTGAGCGAATGGTATTTCTAAAATGTGGGAGGGGTTTTATACCCCGACCTTAGTTGATGGTCGTTGCCGTCGGAGGGCGCAGGTTCGGGGATCGCGGTCGCATGGCCTCATCGCAACTCGCAGGTTGCGGAGGAGGGGACGGGCCATTTTCGGTTCGGGGGGGCGACCTTTTCATCGTCGACGCGCCCAGCGGTCACGCCCTACCTGCCGGGCGCGTTTTGCGTTCGCGGGCCAGGGGGCATTGGGGCGCTTAGCCGTAACGATGCAGTAGGAAAAACCCATGAAGGAGAGGGGGGATGCGTGCTTGCACGCGATGAACGCGGCCGAGAAGCAGAATGAACGGGTTTGTTTTTAACCACGTCTATGAACAAAGTGAATGGCCTGACATGAACCCACCTTCGCCTAGGCTATGGTGGGCACGGCACGAAAGGCTCCGTCCCGCAGGGCGGGACTACGCACCGAAATGTTTTTCATGGGGTAGAGCTGGAAAGATTCCCAAGAGAAACCACAAAGTGACCCTACGAATTTCAGCCAAGAATTTGGGCAAACAACCCACTGTTTGGTGGATTCTAACGCATTCCATTTTGGATTGGGTTTCATTCGTGTCTATTCGTGTTCATTCGTGGTTTAATTGCATGGATCCGGCTCAGCGCAGTGGTTTCACTTTGAGGTTTCGCCAGTAGACCGTGCCCTCTTTCCCTTTGTGAATTTGGAGACCAAATGCCCCGGAGAGGAATTTATCGTTTTCCCAGTTGGCGACCGGCACGCCATTGAGCCAGGTGCGCACTTTGGAACCGCGGGCTTCAATCGTCATCCGGTTCCAGCCGTGTTGGATCTGGGCTTTGCGAGTCTCAGCGTGTTCGGCGAGCCAGACGGGGTAGAACCAGCCACCGGCAGCTTGACCGTAGATACCACCAGACCAGCCACGACCTTGGGAGAAGGGTTCCATCTCCATTTGGGGGCCGTAGGCGGTGGGGCCTGT
>CAXBOL010000957.1:0-2032 GCA_963977295.1 uncultured Opitutaceae bacterium | reverse complement strand
CTTCTCCGAAGGTAAAGAGTCGACCCTCCGGGGTGAGGAGAAGTTCTGCGATGGCGGGTGTGATCGCGGAACTGGCTTTAAAGGACCGACCGCTATCCCGGCTTATCCACCATGTGCGACCTTGTCCGGTCAATATCACGGTATTGGCCGCGGCGAGTTCGATGCCGGTCATAATCAGACCTGTTCCCGGTGTCTGGAGGATTTTCCAGTCGTCGCCTCCGTTCTTGCTGACATAGACCCGCCCTCGAAGGCCGTAAGCGAGCAGCGTTCCATTAGAGAGGGGGAGAATGCCGTAGAGGGAACCATCATCGCCGGTGGAAAGTGCGTCCCAGTTTTCTCCTTGATCGGTGGAGCGCAACAGCGTGCCAAATTCTCCGGCAATAAACAGAGTGCCGTCGCTCGTCGCGGTGATGCGATTTAGGTGCATGTCCTCTTCGAGAACAAAACGTTGGTTCCACGTCGCACCGGCGTCTTGAGTTTCGAAATACGAACCGAATGACCCGATGGCGATGACGTGGCGATTGTTGAGGGCCAACACGTCGAGCAAGGGAGATTCGGAGTCTGGACCGGTGAATTGCACGGACCATCGATCGCCGCCATCGGTGGTGCGGAGGATGACGGCACCGTGTCCTACGGCCCAGCCATTCAACTCGCCGGCAAAACTGATGGCACACAGTGTTTCGGTGACGATGGGCTCTTCGGCGTGCCAAGTTCGGCCGCCGTCGAGGGAGCGCGTGACGATGCCCCGCTCGCCGACGGCGAAGATGGCATTGCCGACGTTAGTCGCGTCAAGCAACAGCGGGCCGGATGCCGCAGCCGCCGCAACCCACGAGGTCGCGACAGCGAGAAGGCTAAATGCCAACCACCTCACCGAATGCCGTCGCTGCGGAGGGAGTTGGGTGAGTAGTCGCGGGCGTTGCGCTTGATGCTGAAATCATACATCGGCTGATTGTTGTCGATGCCGATGGCCAAGTAGCGCCCCGCGATCAAATCGGTGTGAACCTCCAAGGTGCTCCAGAATGTGGGCACGTCGTAGTAGTTGATGCAGTGGGCTTCGGAGACGCGCCAGAGTTCACCGCGACTGTCGTATTGATCAACGGCGAGAATCTGCCAAGAGTCCTCATCAATATACATGGTGCGCCGGGTGTAGAGGTGGCTGGCACCGGGCTTGAGTGTCGCATCAACGACCCACACTCGATGTTTTTCGTAACGGGCCAAGTCTTGGTTGATGTGGAGGGGTTTGAGGATGTCGTCAGGCGAAATTTTATCGCTGTGCAACTTGTAGCTATTGTAGGGCACGATCATCTCGCGCTTGCCGACCAATTTCCATTCGTAGCGATCAGGGGCCCCGTTGAACATGTCGAACTGGTCGCTGGTGCGCATGCCGTCCGCGGCGGTGCCGGGGTTGTCATAGGCGACTTGAGGGGCGCGGCGCACGCGGCGTTGGCCGGCGTTGTAAACCCAGGTGCGACGGGGCTCGATCACTTGATCAAGCGTTTCGTGGGCGAGGAGGATCGTGCCGGCGAGTCGAGCGGGGGCGAGCACCGCTTGCTTGAAGTAGATGGTGGTGTTGTCCAATTCGTCGGCCGAGATGTCAGACCGGGCGTAGTTGAACCAAAATTCGTCTTCGAACTCCACCATGGTGTAGCTGCCGCTGCGCTGGGGAGCAGCTTGACCGATGTGGCGCACGGCCGCATCGCCACGGTAGCGCAAGAGGTGATTCCACAGGACTTCCAGCCCGTTTTGAGGAACCGGAAACGGAATGCCGCGAATCGCACCGCTGACCCCGGCGCCGTCATTGACGAGTTGCGCGACGGGAGCAATTTCTTTGGTGGCGTCGTAAATGCGTTGCGGTGCCGAGGCACTGCGATGGGTCGGATAAACGACGAGCTTGTAGTCGTCATAGGCCTGCAAGAGCGCGATCTGCCCGGCCGTAAGTTGGTCCCGGTATTGGCTGAGGTTGGCCGCGGTGATCGTGACCAGCGGTTGGTCATTGATGAAGGGATCCGGGTGGTGGTCGCCGACGGTGTAG
>CAXBOL010000956.1:0-2043 GCA_963977295.1 uncultured Opitutaceae bacterium | reverse complement strand
TGCAGGATATTTCGGCACCCAAACGAACCGAGTTGGCCCTGCGGGAGAGCGAAGAAAAATTCGCGGCCTTGGCGTATCACTCGATTCAAGGCATCACTCTTGTGCAGGATGAGCAGGTGATTTATGTCAATCCGGCGGTCTCTACGATCACCGGGTTCCCGGAGGCTGAGATCCGGGAGCTCTCAGTGGAGGAACTGTTGCATCCGGAAGATCGGGAACGGATGCGCACACGAAAGTTAGGCGACTTGACCGGGGCAGTGGAAGAAACCGAAGTGCGGATACGACGTAAAGACGGGGATTGGCGTTGGGTTCGGACGGCAACGCAGGCGATCAATCTTCACCATCGGCCGGCGCTGTTCAGTATGATGATCGATGTAACCGAGCGGAAAAATTCGGAAGCAGAGTTGGTTCGCCGGGAAGAACAATTTCGCTCTTTGTTAGAAAACGCCGCCGACCTGATCACCGTTATTGATGAGGCTGGCGTCATCTTTTACCAGAGCCCGTCCTCCCTCCGACTGCTCGGTTATGCACCGGAGGACTTAATCGAGCATAGGATCAACGAATTCATCCATCCGGACGACGTGCTGGAAGCGGTCATGTTTATCCGCAAAACGTTGGAGACGCCGAATGCAGTTGAGGCCTTGAATTTACGTTTCCGCCACCAGAACGGAGAGTGGCGTATCCTGCAGTCGATAGGTCGCTATGTGCCGGCGTTGGGCGAGCACGGACAGCTCGTGGTTAATTCCCGCGATGTGACAGAGACGCATCAGATGGAAGACAAATTGCGTCAGTCTCAGAAACTCGAAGCCATTGGACAGCTCGCTGGCGGCGTGGCGCATGATTTCAATAATATTTTGGCTGCAATCATGATGCAGGCTGAACTCGCCAGTCTGGACCAAGCATTGTCGGAGCGACCGCGGAAGATGTTGCAAGAAATCAAAGTGTCGACCAAGCGAGCGGCGAATCTGACCAGGCAGTTACTCGCGTTTAGTAGTCGTCAAGTGATGCAGTCGACCCAGGTCGACCTGAATGAGATCGTGACGGGACTGACCAATATGTTGAGTCGGATCGTCGGCGAAGATGTTCGGATGGAACTCGAACTTGCGCCGCAAGCCCTGTGGACTCACGCCGACGCGGGCATGCTGGATCAAGTGTTGCTGAACTTGGTGGTTAATGCTCGAGACGCGATGCCGCAGGGAGGGGAATTGATCATTCGAACGACGGCAGAAACCTTCGATGAATCGGCCCAAAAAGCCCCGCTTGACCTCTCACCCGGTCGTTATGTGGGTTTCAGTGTAACCGACACGGGTGAAGGCATTCCGCTCGGAATCCGGTCGCGGATATTCGAACCATTTTTTACGACCAAGGAGATGGGCAAAGGAACTGGCCTGGGTTTGGCTACGGTCTTCGGGATCGTGAAACAACACGGAGGGGTGATTTCGTTTGATTCGAAAGTCGGCGAAGGATCGACCTTTCACGTTTATCTGCCCGAAAGTGATGGCGCACCGAAAGAGAAGTCGGAGCCAATCTTGGAACCGCGAACAAGAGGGGGCTCAGAGACAATCTTGCTGGTGGAGGACGATTACAATGTCCGGTTGGTGACCCGTCTGGTGCTGGAGCAGGAGGGGTATGTTGTTTTGGAAGCGGAACATGGGCCCGCTGCCTTGAGCATTTGGAAAGCGGAGGGGGACCACGTTGATTTATTGCTCACCGATATGGTCATGCCCGAAGGCATGAGTGGACGTGATTTAGCGGCCCGGTTACGGGCGATCCGGAGTGACCTGAAAGTGATCTTCACCAGTGGCTACAGTGCGGAAATCGCGGGGAAACAGTTGGAGTTGAACCACGGACAAGCCTTTATACCCAAGCCCTGTCCTCCCCAGGAGTTGCTGAAAATTGTTCGTCAGACTCTGGACTCCGGATAGGTGTTGGGGCGGCCGACGAGACTCCAACCCCGCACGAAATCAGGAGCCGTTCGAGTGGGTCCGCGGATCCGGCGTAGCGCGAGCGGCCAACGCCGCGGCGACATTGGCGGGCACGAAT
>CAXBOL010000955.1:0-2044 GCA_963977295.1 uncultured Opitutaceae bacterium | reverse complement strand
CGTAACTCCGGTCACCGCCCGCTTCCGTGACAGCCACCGAGTAGGCCCCCGCATCGGAGTTGGCAAAGGTGGGGAGGATGTAGGTGGCGGAAGTCGCTCCCGGGATGGGTTGGTTGTCCTTGTGCCACTGGTAACTCAACGCCCCCGCGTGCAACGGGGTTGCGGTCACCGTCAAGGTTGCCGATTGGCCGAGGGTCGGAGTGAGGCGCCGCGCTCCGACTGCCAGCGTCGGCCCCGCTTCTCGGGTGTGCGTGACATTGAGCTTAATCACTCCCTCGTAGCCGTCCCAGCCGTCGACCAAGATGTAATAGGTTTCGCCACGGGTGACCTGAACGCTGAGCGCACTGGTGCGAATTACCCCGGGATCGACGTCATCGTTGCTCTCTATTTTGGTGAGGGTGTCGACGGAGGTCCCGGTGTAGACGCCGAGGATGGTGTCGAAACGGCTTCCCAGCGTGGTGAGGGTAAGGTCTCCGTTGGCCGGTGCCTTCCATCGCCACCACACCGAGCGGCCTCCCGGGTATTCCAGGTCGAGCACCGGTTCATGAGCTTCGGCCGAACTCTGGATATTGCTGCCGTCATACGTCGCGGTATCTCCCAAACCGAGCGAGATGGTAATGGCATCATCGAAGTCATCGTTGAGGGGAGGGGTGTTGGGTTTGCCGTAAATAAACTGGGCCCCGTTGGTGTCATCGCTTCGCAGGTTGTCCACGACACTGATCGTGCTGTTCATGATTGCGTCGACCGTTTGCGGGGGAGTGGCTTGATCCGGGTGACCCAGACCGAGCACGTGACCCAGCTCATGCAAAGCGACGCGGCGGGCGTCATAAGCGGTGAGCAGACTGCCGCGATAGGAGTCCCACGTCCATTTGCGGTTGAATATCACATCGGACTCAATGCGGTAGTTGCCGCCATCGGTGTAGGAAAGCGTCACGGCGAGGGTGTTGTCGCCAAATTCGAACCCCCCGATGGAGTCATCGAGCGCGATTTCACTGATGTCGTTGCCGTTCTGATACGCCCCTTCCGTGCCGTAGGTCCAGGCGAACTGGACGTTCCCCACGACTTCATTCCAGCGCGTCATGGCGGCGTCCGCGCTCCCCCTAAAAGTTGCGCCGTCACTCAGATTCGGGGAGTTGGGCAAATTGTTCACCATGGAAATGGTGCCCCGCTCCCAAGCGACGACGTAGAGGTCACTTTCGTCGGTGATCGGATCAAAGGCCACCGCCGTTGCAGCCGCGGCCAGTCCGGCCAGAATGGTAAAGAGTGAACGCATCGTTGGGCCGGATGGGGGCTAGTCTACCGAACGAGAAACGGGACTTGCGGGTTTCACCGCCCGAATGCGGCGGACGAAGTCTTCGGGAGTGAGTGCGCGGGAAATACGTGCAGCCGGCGCCTCGATGGCGGCTTCGTCAGGCGCATGCGTGAGTGGAGCCACTTCGCTGGTTTCGGTGAGCGGGTCGCCGTTGTTACGGGCCACGTAAGAGCGTCCCGTCGCGGCGTCTTTCTCCACGCGGTAGCGTCCGTGCATCATACGGGTGAGCGGCGAAACCTGACGCCCATTGCCCTGCACGAACAGGATGTCCTCTTCGCCGACCGCGAATCGCGGTGCACCTTCCACCACCATTTCCTGTTCGCCGACTTTTCCTCCCAGCATCGTGAGCACCAAGGGCGAGGGGGCTTCGCCGGCGATTAACTCCAGCACCTCGACCGAAACCTTGGTCACGATGACCCGAGACTTGCCGGTGACCTGCCAGGCCGACTCCACGGCCGTCACGCGGCCGCGCACCACGAAGTCGGACTCCTGCACCAGTTCTTCGAACTCGGGCGGTAGGACCGAGGTTGCCCTCAGCCCGGGTGTCGAAAGTGCGACCAGGGTGAAAATCAGCAGGAAAATCACCCGGGGCAGGCGGCCGTGTTGCGACACCATTGAGGTGGTAGGCATAGGAGGAGAACGGTTGGGATTGGAGGTGTCCGTTACAATGCCCCCTCGATACCGTGCACCGATTGGGGCAAAGACTGGGTTGCGCAACGAATTTTCAATAGC
>CAXBOL010000954.1:0-2045 GCA_963977295.1 uncultured Opitutaceae bacterium | reverse complement strand
GTCCGCGGTCGAATTGTGGGTCGTCCATCAACACGTCGACCAACCCGGCGGCGGCCTCTCTAAACTTTCCATCCCGCAGGTGACCGAGGGCGGTGAGATAAGTGGTGCGAGTTGGGGAGTCAGCGCCCGCGTCCGAATGATCGGTCAAGGTGGTGAGCGCGGTAGCCAGGGCGGTGACGATTTCGGCATCGTCTTTCCACGCTGAATCGCGGGGGACGGCGGCAATGCGCTTGAGGGCGTTGGAGGGATGGGCAAACAACTCGGCCCGGGCGGTCAACGCGACGAGTTCGAAATTACCGGGTTCGGCGAGGGCCAAAGGCTCGAGTAACTTGAAAGCATCGCCGGCGCGACCGGCGCGCAACAGTTCGCGGGCGCGGGCCATGGTCTCGCGTTTGGGGGTGGGCAGGTTTTCGCGTAACCAGGTGCGGAGTTGTGATTCGGGCAGGGCGCCGGCGAAGCGATTGACCTCTTCGCCCTGGGCGAAGAGACGCACGTCGGGAATGCCCCGGATCCCGTAGCGCTGGGCGAGCTCGGGGTGGGCGTCGACGTCGATCTTGACGAGGGTCCACTGGCCGGCGGCTTCGGCGGCGAGTTTTTCCAAGATCGGCCCAAGCATCTTGCAGGGACCGCACCACGCGGCCCAGAAGTCGACGAGCACCGGGCGTAGCCGGCTGGCGGCAATGACGTCGGTGGCGAAATCAACGGGGGAGGAGTTCATGGCAGGAGAGTGGTGCGATGGCGCGGATCGAGTTAGGCCCGCATTTCTTTGGCGCTCGGTTTGCGGGTCGGCAGACCGGAGCGGGCCCAGCGGCCGAAGCCGCCGAGGTTTTGGGCGGCGTGGCCCTCGCGCTTGAGAGTGCGGGCAGCCATGCCGGAGCGCATGCCGGAGGCGCAGTAGAGCAGGAGCTGCTTGCCTTTATGGGCTTCGAGGGCACTTCGCCATTGGCGACGTGAGCCCCGAAGATCGGTCAACGACAACAGCAGGGCGGGACCGGCGACGCCGCCCGACCATTCGCCGGGTTCTCTGACGTCGATGATGACGGCTTGGCCGGATTCCACGAGTTGCGCGGCTTCCGCCGGTTTCATGGCGGTCAAATTTTGGAAAATTTTGAAGCCAAAGAAGACAGCGACAAAAATGAGAACGAGATTAACGGGATCCATGGAACTGGGTCTATTTTACACGAGGGAAGGAAGGATTTTTAATTAACCACGAATGAACACGAATGGCTTTGGCTACCGCCTACGCACTGAAACGAAGGCAGGATGCAAGCCGGTGGAAGTGACCGTGGTGTCGTTTTGGGACTTAATGCTGTTTTTTATGGTTCACCATGTAGTAGAGCATCGGGACGGCGAGGGGGCTGATGAGGAGGGAGGCAAGGGCGCCGAAGAGGAGGGAAATCGCGAGGCCTTGGAAGATGGGATCGGCCAGGATCACGGCCGCCCCGACTACCACCGCGAGGGCGGTGAGCAACATGGGGCGGAAGCGGACGGCGCCGGATTCGACGCAAGCCTCCTTGAGGGCTTGGCCGTGGCTCATGCGTAGTTCGATGAAGTCGACGATGATGATCGAGTTGCGCACCACGATGCCCGCGCCGGCCATGAAGCCGATCATCGAGGTCGCGGTGAAGAACGCGCCCATGCCCCAGTGCGCAGGCAGAATTCCGATCAAAGAAAACGGGATCACGGTCATGACGATGAGGGGGGTGGTGTAGTTCTTAAACCAACCCACCATCAGCATGTAGATCAGGATGAGCACCGCGCCGAAGGCGAGGCCGAGGTCGCGGAAGACCTCGAT
Organism: uncultured Opitutaceae bacterium; assembly: GCA_963977295.1. Taxonomy (GTDB): domain Bacteria; phylum Verrucomicrobiota; class Verrucomicrobiia; order Opitutales; family Opitutaceae; genus Actomonas. The sequence goes on along the minus strand of CAXBOL010000954.1, from coordinate 250 downwards.
CGTCACATGCCATTCGCCGTCCCATTTCATCGACGGTTCATGGTCGTCGAAGGGGAGTGAGGCATTGTAGATTTTGAGCGATTCGGTGGCACCGCCAAACTCGCGCGGATCGATTTTCGCGAGCTCTTTGTTCATCGCGAGGATCGCGTAAACCGGGCTTTCCACTACGCCCGCCACATCACCGGTCACATAGGTGACGGGCTTGAGGTTTTTGCGATAGAGATTGCGTTCGCCCGTGGTGTGTTCGAGG
>CAXBOL010000953.1:0-2049 GCA_963977295.1 uncultured Opitutaceae bacterium | reverse complement strand
CGCCTACGCGGCCCCTCCGCCCTCAACACTGGCCACCGACGTCGCCCTGTTCGCAACTAAGAACGAAAATCTGATCAACCAACTCCCCGGCGAAATCGACCGCCTGCAAACCTACGCGACCCGGGGCTGGATTGCCACAGAGCCGCTCCCTCAAGCCATAATGGCCGCCCGCCGAAACCTGCGCGGCAAGCAGGGAAATCAACGATAGTCAATTTTCGCGACTAGAGCGGCCCGCCCCCCCCTAATTATGCAGTGGAGTGCTCTGAGGTAGGGCGTGACCGCCGGGCGCGCCGCAGGCTGATAGCTCTGAAAAGTCTCCTCACCGACCCACAGCGGACTCAAGACGCTGGATTAAGCCCAAGGTCCCCTCGTTAATGAACTATCCATCGAAGATAATAGAATGACCGAAGTGACTGTTTCATATACATTTGCGAGCTTCTTCGTTTCTTCTGTCTTGTCCGCCGGAGCCTTGGCGAAGGAGGAACACTCCGACTCGTTAGTTGCCGAGGGAGGCTGACGCCCCCGCTGTCGGGGTGTAAAACCCCGCCCATCTTTCAAACCGAAGATGCATTGCGACCTTTTTCGTTTCCTATGTTTTCTACTTTAAAATCTGATTGCTTCGGACTGATGGTGTCAGACTTTAACGCCAAGTCGCGGAGCCGCAGAGTTTAGGAGCAAGTTATTCAATTACGGAACCTTGCGTTTTTACCGGCTTGGTGACTTTGCGTTAAAACCAGTCTAATCTGATCGGTCTGCTGGTATTAGAACCAAAAAAAAACGCCCCGCTCCACTAAGGAACGAGGCGTTGAAATTTCTATTCGGCTAAGACCGGAACGGAGGCTTAGTAGCCACCCATGCCGCCCATGCCACCGTGGTCATGGCCACCGCCCGCAGGAGCGTCATTCTTTTCTGGGATCTCGGTGATCATACACTCGGTGGTGAGGAGCAGACCGGAGATCGACGACGCATTTTGGAGCGCGGTGCGAGTCACTTTGGTCGGATCAACCACGCCTGCCTTCACGAGGTCTTCGTATTGGTCGGTCGACACGTTGTAGCCCATGGAGCCCTTGCTCTTGAGCACGGTTTGGACAACAACGCCCCCGTCAACGCCCGCATTGAAGCAGAGTTGCTTAAGCGGAGCCTCGATGGCGCGACGAACGATGGAGGCACCGATCTTCTCGTCACCTTCGAGTTCGACCTTTTCCATGGCGGCTGCGGTGCGAAGCAACGCGACACCACCACCGGGGACGATACCTTCTTCAACCGCCGCACGGGTGGCATGAAGAGCGTCTTCCACGCGGGCCTTCTTCTCTTTCATTTCCGCTTCGGTCGCAGCACCGACATTGATGACGGCGACGCCACCGGCCAGTTTCGCGAGACGCTCTTGGAGTTTTTCACGATCGTAATCGGAAGTGGTCTCGTCGATTTGGCGACGGATTTGCTTCACGCGGCCTTGGATGTCGGACGACTTACCCGCACCTTCGACGATCGTGGTGTTTTCCTTGTCCACGACGATGCGCTTGGCGCGGCCGAGTTCGGACAATTGCACATTCTCGAGCTTGATGCCGAGGTCCTCGGTGACGCAGGTTGCGCCGGTGAGCACCGCGATATCTTCGAGCATGGCCTTGCGGCGATCACCGAAGCCAGGAGCCTTGACGGCGCAAACATTCAGTGTGCCACGGATCTTGTTGACCACGAGCGCGGCCAAAGCCTCACCCTCGATATCCTCAGCGATGAGGAGCAAAGGCTTGCTGGTCTTGGACACGGACTGGAGCAGCGGGAGGAGATCTTGCAGAGAAGAAATCTTCTTCTCGTGGATGAGCACGTAGGCGTCCTCGAGCACGGCTTCTTGCGCTTCGGCATTGGTCGTGAAGTAAGGTGAGAGGTAACCCTTGTCGAACTGCATACCTTCGACGACGTCGAGGGTGGTTTGGATCGACTTGGCTTCCTCGACGGTGATGGTGCCGTCTTTGCCCACTTTGTCCATGGCGTCAGCAATGATGTTGCCGATCTCGGTGTCCCAGTTGGCGGAAAGCGTGGCTACTTGGC
>CAXBOL010000952.1:0-2057 GCA_963977295.1 uncultured Opitutaceae bacterium | reverse complement strand
TGTCGTCGTTCAGCCGGTCCGGGTTGCCCACCGTCGCCCTCATCGTCGATCTCCTCCACCGCGATTTGCCGAGTGCGCTGCCCATCGAAGAGGTCAATTTTCGCGAGGACACCATCAAGCGGGTGATCGGTTCAGCCACCTGGCTGCAAAGCATTTCGCAACACGGTATCGACCGCGTGGGTGCACACTACGGCGTCCACCCCTCGCGCTGTTTCTACACCTACATCCCCGCGCACGAACGGCTGACCCGAGCCCCTGCGAATGAGGCGTCGCCCGCGCCCGCCCCCTACTTTTTCTACCCGGCAAACTTCTGGCCGCACAAGAACCACGAGGTGCTCCTCACCGCGTATCGACTTTATCGGCACGCCGTCGGCGACGCGGCGTGGCCGCTTGTGCTCACCGGCCACCCCGACACCCGCATGCAGGCCCTCCAATCCCTGGCCGACGCGCTCGGGCTCGCCGAGTCCGTGCAGTTCCGCGGACACGTGCCCAACGCCGAATTCGCGGCCCTCTGGCAAAACGCCGGAGCCATGGTGTTTCCATCGTTGCACGAAGGATTCGGCATTCCCCTCGTCGAGGCCTTCCATCACGGCATCCCCGTCCTCGCGGCGAAGGTGTCCGCGCTCCCCGAAATCGGCGGCGATGCCTGTGCATGGTTCGATCCGGCCGACCCCCGAACGTTGGCCGGCCTCCTCGAGGACCTCAGCCAAAACGCCACCCGACGAACCGACCTCGTCGCCGCCGGACGCGCCCAGCTGCAGCGCTTTTCGTTGCACTTCGAAGCCAGTCGTCTCGCTCACTTTCTTCACGCCGCCGCGCGTAATCTGGTGCCATGAAAATCGGTCTCGATGTCGCCCAAACCTCCGCCCAGCGCGCCGGCTGCGCCTGGTATGCCGATGCCTTGGCCCGCGCCCTGGTCACCGTCGGTCGCCCCCACGGCCACGAATTCGTCCTGTATCATCAATTTGGTGACTGGATCAACGGCGAGCCCGGACACGGCACCCGTCTGACCGGCGCGGGCATCGCCATGCCCATGATCGAAATGCTGCCCGAACCCGCGCGCGCCCTCTGGCGAGCCATCGAGGACGGCAGCGCGCCCCTGCCCGGTCGCCCCGACCTGGTGATTTCCTCCAGCTACCACGCCCCCAACCTGCCCGACGCCAAACTGGTCTACGTCGTGCACGACTTGGTCTTTTGGACCCACCCGCAATTCGCCACCGATGCCACCCGCCTCGTTTGCCAACGTGAGCTCGGCCAAGCCCTCAGCCGCGCCGCCGCCTTTCTATTTGTGAGTGAGTCCACCCGGGCCGACTTCGAATCGCTGTTTCCCGGTTGGCTCGCGTCCAGCGGTCGTCCTCACGCCATCGCCGGCGGTGCCAGTCGTTGGCCGACCGTGCCAAGTATCGCCCTCCGTCCAACCGATGCCCCCTGGTTGATGGTCGGCTCCATCGAGCCACGCAAAAATCACGACTGTGCGCTGTCCGCCTACGAACGTTACTGCGCCGAATCGCCTTCTCCTCGCCCCTTTCGCATCATCGGAGGCAAAGGGTGGCACTCCGACGATACCCACGCCCGCATCGCCCAACTCGCGGCGCAGGGCCTGCCGGTGACCTACGACGGCTACGTCGATGATCGCGATCTGCGCGAGGCGTTTGCCACCAGTTTTGCCCTGCTCCAACCCAGTTGGCACGAAGGGTTCGGACTCCCCCTCCTCGAAGCCTTCAGCCAAGGCTTGCCCGTCATCGCCGCCAACGTCGCCAGTTTACCGGAGGTAGCCGGACCCGATGCCGCGTTGCTTTGCGCCCCCGACGCTCCCGCCGCGTGGACCGAGGCCATGTTGCGCCTCGACCAATCCCCCGAACTCGTCACCCGCCTCACCGTCGCCGGCCTCCGCCGCGCCACCGACTACCGGTGGGATAAGACCGCCAAAACGGTTCTCGAATTGATCGAATCTCTCCCCCTAACCTAACTTGCGTCCTCGCAGTTCAACCACGAATTGACGCGAATAATCACGAATTCACATCGATACACCCGGATCCCCCCCCCCTCCTCCGGGA
>CAXBOL010000951.1:0-2064 GCA_963977295.1 uncultured Opitutaceae bacterium | reverse complement strand
GAACCCTAGGTCTCCTTTCACAAAACGGAAGCAGAAAGTTTAGCGCTTTCTTCGTCGATCTACTTGCCTCCGGGCAAAGCACTGTCTCGCAACATCCGAGTGCGTTGGTTGGCCGCGGCGACGAAGTAGTTTTGGACCGAAAACGAGGGCTCATCGGGCTGTCGGGCGACTTTTCGGTAGGCTCCGTTGGCGTGGAGTTCGCGGGCGTCACTGTTGTCCTGTAGTTCCATCGGGAACATTTCGTCCATGAACCATGCTCGCAGGGCGGGGTCATCGATGGGGAAAACGACTTCAATGCGGCGGAAAAAGTTGCGTGGCATCCAATCGGCACTGCCAGCGTAAATGAGAGGCTCACCGTCGGCATTCTGGAAATAGAACGCCCGTGAGTGCTCCAAATAACGTCCCACGATGCTGCGGACGCGGATGTTTTCGCTCAAACCACTCACGCCCGGGACCAGACAGCAAATGCCGCGGATGATGAGATCGATCTTCACTCCGTTTTGCGACGCGGCGTAGAGGCGATTGATCGTCGCCTGATCGACTAACGAATTCATCTTCGCGATGATGCGGGCAGGTTTTCCCGCGCAGGCGTTGAGGCTTTCAATATCGATGAGTTCCTGCAGTCGCCGATGCAGGTTGAAGGGGGCGACCAGCAAGCGATTGAACTCGGGTTTGCGACTGAAGCCCGTGAGAGTGTTGAAGAGGTTGGCGACGTCTTCCGTGATATCGGAGCGACAGGTGAAAAGACTAACGTCGGTGTAGAGCCGGGCGGTCTTGGGGTTGTAATTGCCGGTGCCGAGGTGGACGTAGCGTCGGAGTCCGCGGTTTTCGCGGCGCACCACCAGCGAGCACTTACAGTGTGTCTTGTGGCCAACCAGTCCGTAGACCACGTGAACGCCAGCTTCTTCCAACTGTCGAGCCCACTGGATGTTGTTGGCTTCGTCGAAACGGGCTTTGAGTTCCACCAAGGCCGTGACTTGTTTCCCGTTTTTGGAGGCTTCGATCAGGGCTTTGACGATGGGAGAGTCGCCGCTGGTGCGGTAAAGGGTTTGCTTCATGGCCACCACGTCAGGGTCGTGGGCGGCTTGTGCAACGAACTCCACGACGGGATTAAAGCAGTCGTAAGGATGATGTAGCAGCACATCGCGATCTCGCATCACCTCGAACGGATTACGGTCGGCTCGAAAGGGAGAGGTCAGGGCGGGGACGAAGGGGGCGTATTTGAGATCGGGGCGATCAATCTCGGTGAGACTCATCATCCGCAGCAGATTTATTGGACCGGAAAGACGAAAGACGTATTCGTGGGATAGGTCGAGGTGGGTGCAGAGTGTTTCGAAGATCGATTCATTGACCTCGGTTTCAATTTCGAGGCGCACGGCCGCTCCTCGGCGGAGGTTGCGCAGTTCTTTCTCAATAGTCTTGAGGAGGTTTTCCGCTTCTTCCTCGTCAATGTAGAGGTCGCTATTGCGGGTGACTCGAAATGCGTGCGCCCCGTTGATGCGATACCCGGGGAAGAGTTCCTGCGCGTTTAATTTGATGATTTCGCTGAGGAAAATGTAGATTTCCTGGTCCGAGTCCTCCGGGGCGATTCGGACCAAACGGGGCAAGATGAGCGGAATCGGCAGAATGGCCGCCTGTTGCTCAATTTCTGGGGTCTCGGGATCGTCGAGCGAAACGATTACGTTGAGAGTCTTGTTGGCGAGCTGAGGGAAAGGGTGGGACTGATCGAGCCCCAAAGGGGTGAGCACCGGGGAGACTTGTTCTTCAAAATACTGCCGGACCCACGCCAGCTCGCTGGCCAACAGCTCATCGGCCTCTTTGATGTGGATGCGTTCCTCCGCGAGGGCGGGGACGAGTTCCTGCTGCCAGATCCGGTATTGGTCGTCGACCAGCGAGGCCACGACGGAGTGGATACGGCGGAGCAGTTCGAGGGGGCCGAGGCCGTCGTAGCCGGATTTGCCGATGCCGCTGTCGACTTGCTGGATCAATCCAGCGACTCGAATTTCGAAAAATTCGTCGAGATTGGAAGAAACGATCGCAAGAAATTTAACGCGCTCGAGCAGC
>CAXBOL010000950.1:0-2065 GCA_963977295.1 uncultured Opitutaceae bacterium | reverse complement strand
TGCGTCGGGCGGTGCGGGAGACCTTTTTTGAATCATGGGACATTGACCGAGCGGCGCAGCGAGCGGGATTGTCGCGGCGACAATTTACCCTACGCTTCCGGGATTTGACGGGGCAGACTTTTGTGGCGTTTTTGAATGGCCTGCGCTTGGAGCATGCGGAGCGACTACTGCAAAGCGGAGGGCACAGTGTGACAGGAGCCACCTTCTCAGCGGGCTTCGAAGACTTGTCCCATTTTTACCGTCTATTTCGGGAGAAGCATGGCATGCCGCCGCGGCGGTGGTTGGCGCAACAGGGATTGAACGGAGGCTAGCCCAAGAGGCGCCGACCAGTCGGGCCATCGAACACCGTAGTGGAGCGGGGGGGCAGTTCTGCCGTGAACGGATCCGCGCCGGCCCAATGCAATGTGCGCATGCCGCCTGACACAGTGTGCACGACGATCAATTCGTCACCGACCAAGGTGGTTTCAGCTTGGTCGTTCACGGCGTGGCATCCGGCGGCGTGGGCCAGTGCCTGCAGTATGGATGAGGAGGTAGGTGGCAGCGCGAAGGTCCACCACGTTGCCTGATCGCTAGTCCGACGCACCGCAGAGGGGCGACCGTTGGACCACGTTCCAATCACTTCGCAATCCGGACAGGTGGGCGAAAAGGCGGGCACCGTGAGACTCCGGGCAAGCGTGAGAGATTCGGAGACATTGCCGATCTGCACGTGACTGCTGGGTGGCGTGATGTAGTCAGCCGACGTGGGAATACCCGTGAGGGAAAAAGCGAGGGCGGGATCGATCCGGGAGGCATCGCCCCAGCCGGCATAGCCCAGAAACACGAGATGTCGTCCTGCGGTTGCGACCCGGTCGGAAATGACCTGACGTTGTGCGGACGTGATCACCGGCGTGGTGGCAAAGATGACGAGTCGATAGGGAGTAAGATCGAGCGTATCGAGTTCACTCAGTATTGCTTCGTCGAAGACACTCCCGCATTGATACAGACTGGCGAGAAGGTCGTCGGTGAGCAGGGGCGTGAATGGGTCGCCCGGGGAAGGAGGCAGCACGCCAAACTTGGCCGGCTGGTGGCGGGCACTCATGGTATGAAAAAACGAGCGAGGATCGTGCACCAGCAAGATATCGGCTGGACGCAGGAAAGGCTTGGTGGTCCGGGCATTGACCAACGATTGTAGCGCGGCCACATCGGCCAACAACTCAGGAGTGTCCCACCAGCCGATGTTACCGACGCGGGCAAACGCCGGGGTGGAGCCGACGGGCCCGAAGTCATACCACCACTGGCCGCCACCGCGAGTAATGGGTTGCAAGACGTTGCGTCGATGCAGGGCAAGATCATCGGCCGGCGTGCTCTTAAAATCATCCAGCCAGGGACACCCGCTGGTGCTGGTGGGGGAATCCATTTCGTCGAGCCATAGTTTTCCGGCTCGACGGACTACGCCGATGATCCCGCGCGCGTTGCCGGATCCGCCAAACTGCCGAGAAACAGTTTCGTAGGATTGGGGCGAACAAAAGCAGTCCAGGTGCGGAGTATGCAGGGCCGCCTCGATGGCGAGTTGGGCCCCCGCGCCTTGGCGGCCGAAGATACCGTAAAAATAGCCAAAGAAGGCGGCGGTGACCAAGGGACGGGGCCAGGCGGCCTTGGTTGTCGCAGCGAGATTGATGACCACACAGGTCAGCTCCTCGTGGAGGAAGGTGAAATAGTCGATGACAGACTGTTGGGTCATCGGATCGCGAAGAACCCCAATTGCGGCAGTCTCCCGGGCCGGAGAATCCGGCGCGGTCGCCCGAGCGAAGGTCGCGTCGGGATCGTGCCACGCCAGGGCCAGCGCGGCTTCGGTGCCGTAGTGAGATTTTAACCACGACCGGAACGCGGAGTTGGCGGCGGGGCCGGTATCGGGGTCGTGGTGAATGAACCCAAATTGATGCCATTCACCGTAAACCCCGTTGGCAATTTGCAGGCCGAAGACGGCATCGCCCTCGGGGGTTTGAGCGAGAGCATGGCAGAATTCTCGGAGTTTGGCGGCGGCCCAATCCTGCCAGACGAGGGAATAGAAACTGGCCCGACTCGG
>CAXBOL010000949.1:0-2083 GCA_963977295.1 uncultured Opitutaceae bacterium | reverse complement strand
TTATCGGCCAGCACCTGGGGGTCCTGCGTGAAACGATAGTGCTCGAGAATGTGAAACGTCATCCATTGGCCGCCGAAAAACGAGCCTCCCCAATACGCCCGATTGGACATTATGCGGGCGTTGCCCCAGGCGTCGGTCGCGTGGCCCATGCTCCAACCTTTCATGCCCAGCTTGCGCGCCATTTCGCGGCCCTTGGGCTCGAAGCGGCGGATGAGATCGAGCATCGGTTGGTGGAGTTCGGACAAGTTGGTCGTCTCCGCCAGCCAGTAGTTCATCTGGATGTTGATATTCAGATGATAATCAGAGCCCCAGGGGGCGGTTAGATGAGGATTCCAAATGCCCTGTAGATTGGCCGGCAAGGTTCCCGGCCGGGAGGAGCCGATCAGGAGGTAACGACCGAATTGAAAGTAGGTTTCAATTAAATCGGGGTCGTCGGTATGACCTTCACGAATACGAGCCAGACGACGAGGCGTGGTCTGAGCGGCGATATCGGGTGCGGTGGAACCCAGATCCAGAGCGACGCGCTGGAAGTAGTGCCGGTGGTCGGCCACGGCGTCGTCGAGCAAGGCTTGGCTCGAAAGTGAGGCCGCGCGGGTGAGGTCCCGTTGCGCCTTTTCTGCCCAGCCGACGGGCAGAACTCGGTCAGCATGCTGACGATCGAAGTTGGTGGCGGCCGTGATCAGAATCGTGTGGGTGTTGCGGGCTGGCGCGACCAGGGCGTTGTCGGTCGGAGTGGCGGATTCGAGCACGCGCACCCGGCCTTCGTAGTGCACGATATCGGGGTGGTCTCCGGTGCCTGCTCCGCGTTTGATCAAGTCGTTGCCGTCGGTGGTGCCCTCGTCGAGCGAGAGGCGCAGGCCAATCGGTTGGGTGGCGGTGATTCGGATTACCAGGCAGTCCGCAGGAGCGGAGGCCCAAACCTGTTGGGTGATCGAGTTGCCATCGGCCAAGTGGTAGATGGATTCGGCAATGCCGGTGCTGAGATCGAGGCGGCGACGGGTGTCCAGGGCGGCGGTGTCGGTGAGGTAGTCGAGTTGAAGCCAGCCGAGGTATTGATAGCTGTAGGGGCGGGAGTTGTTTTGGATGTGGGCTTCGAAATAGCGGTCGGCCTCGAAATAGGAACCAGCGGCTTCGAGTTTTCTCAGCTCTTCCAAGTGGGAAAAACTGTCGTCCGGCATCACCATATCGGGCCCGCGATGCCAGATGGTTTCCTCATTCAGGAGGATCTTTTCGGTGGGAAACCGACTGAACGGCATGGCGCCAAGACGACCATTGCCCACAGGGTAGGCGTCGGTCCACTCTTGGGCGGGCTGATCGTCCTGGATGACTTGAGCTTCGACGATGGTGACTAGCGCGAAGAGTTGCAAAGCAACCAAGGAAATTAAGGTGTGACAGCGCATGGGGGCAAGATTGGGTGAGAGGATAGGGCGCGAAAAGGATATCTTGTGCAAGAGAGGTCTGACGTCGCTTTGAACCGAAGGAAGGGCGAGCCCAAGAGTGATACGAATCTGTTAACAGGAAACTGCGTTTTAGCGGTTGGGATGGTGGGGGGATAGGAACGGAGTATGGCCATTTTGCGGTTGAAGTGACCTCTGTTGGCGAGGTTTCGAAAACGGTTGCCGCTGCGGGATAACCAGCGGTTAGAAGTCACTTGGTGCTGATCGTTATTGGCGGGCCGGAGGACCGCATAGTTTCGAATCCAGGCCTGGGCTTCGAGAAAGTGTCTTCTCGATTCACGGCTTTCTTCGATGAATTCTGCCTTGGCTCTCGTTCCCGGACAAAGGAAAGTTCTCTCTCCATGTCACCAGTCCCCACCCCCACGCATAGATCGGCGAACGATCCTGATTCAGGGCTTTTTCGGGTGGGGGCCCGCGAGTAGACCAAATGATCTTTTAATTCGGATGTCTGGTGCGCGCAAAATTTTGCTTAGTCGCTACGATTATGCGGCCTATCTGACCTTTCTGGCCTATGCGGCGGGCTCGGTAATTGTTCCGGTAAGTCTTGTTGAACTGGCTCGAGAATTGAATTTTGACCTAACTGCGGGAGGCATGACGGCCGGTGGCGGTCTGCATTTGGGACGGAC
>CAXBOL010000948.1:0-2088 GCA_963977295.1 uncultured Opitutaceae bacterium | reverse complement strand
CAGGAGCGCGGTCTTCGGCAGGTCGCTTATTGCGGCACCAGTGGATTCCGGTGGGCAGCGCAACGGGGGGCGTATTTTGAGGAATTGGCGGCCCGTGCGAATCTGGCCTGCACGTCGTTCCCGGTGAAGGCGCGGTCCCCCGAGGCGGATCTCAAGGCGCTATCGAGTTGGTTGAAGGCGTTGCCCAAGCCGGTGGGCGTATTGGCTAGCTACGACGTGCGCGGGCAGCAGGTCATCCAAGCGTGTCAGGAAGCAAACCTGCGGGTGCCGGACGAAGTGGCGTTGCTGGGGGCGCACAATGACGAGTTACTATGTGAATTGTGTGATCCGCCCATGAGCAGCATCCGACCCGACGCCCAAAAGGCGGGCCGGGAGGCGGCGGCGCGATTGGCCCGTCTCATGGCGGGAGAGGAGGAGGTGGTGGATGTGACGCACATCGATCCGCTGGGCGTGGAAGTGCGGCAGTCCACGGACATTGTGGCGGTGGCTGATCCACGAATGGCGGCAGTGGTGAGGTTTGCCCAAGCGCATGCGTGTGAGGGAATCAACGTGGCTGATTTATTGCAGGCGGTGCCGATGGCTCGCACGGCCTTGGAGCGGCGGTGTCGTGAGAGTTTGGGATGCACGCCGCGTGAGCTGTTGGAGAGAATCAAGCTCGGACAGGTGAAGAAAATGCTGAGAGACTCCGAATTGCCGATCGAAATCATCGCGGAACGCACGGGTTACGCGTATCCGGAATACCTTACGGTCGCGTTTAAGCGGGCGGAAGGCGTGTCACCCCGAGCTTGGCGGATGCGAGCGAGGAAGATCTAGGGCTATGCAGGGGGACGAGTTTTTTTAACCACGAATCCCGCAGGGCGGGACGAAAGGCGTTGGCTACCGACTACGCGATGAAACCTTTTCTATGGGTTGACTCGAAATGACACGATTTAGAAACCACGAAGTGGCCCTAAACTCGCCGTAAGAATTGGCAGCCAACGAAAGGACATTTTGAAACACTGTTTGATGGATTTAAATAATCCCATTTTGGAATGGTTTTTATACGTGTCTTTTCGTGTTCATTCGTGGTTCAACTCCATCGCTCCGGTTCAGCAGAAATGGGCGCCGCGGGTGTTTACCCAGACGGAGTAGAGACTCTGGCTGGCGGTGATGAAGAGGCGGTTTTGTTTGGGGCCGCCAAAGCAGAGATTGCTGGTGGTTTCGGGGAGTTTGATTTGGCCGATGAGCTGTCCGGAAGGATTGAATACATGGACCCCGTCGAATCCGTCGCCCACCCAACCGGCGCTGGCCCAGACATTGCCATCGACGTCGCACCGCACGCCGTCGGATCCGCCGCTTCCAGCGGGGGCGGTGAGTCGCCCGGAATTGACTGCAAAGGACTTGCCCGCGACGAGTCTTTGGCCGTCCTTCACATCATAGACGCGGATCTCTTTGGGCGCTCCGGTGTCGACGAGGTAGAGTTTCTTATAGTCGGGCGAAAAGCAGAGTCCGTTGGGTTTCACCAGATCGTCGGTCACCTTGATGATGCCGCCATTAGGGTCGATGCGATACACGGCCTCTTTGAGGAGGAGATCGCCCTTGTTGCCTTCATAATCCCCCATACTGCCGTAACCGGGATCGGTAAACCAGATGCCGCCATCGGGGTGGACCACGGCGTCGTTGGGGGCGTTGAACGGCTTGCCTTCGAAAGTGGCGGCCAGCGTCGTCACGCTGCCGGTCGCTTCATAGCGCACGATGCTGCGAGTGGAGTGGTTGCAGGAGATTTGGCGGCCCTGCCAATCGAAGGTGTTGCCGTTGCTGTTGCCGGAGTTGTTGCGCATGACACTCACGTGTCCGTCCTCGGGGAGGTAACGCATCTGGGTGTTTTGCGGGATATCGCTCCAGACGAGATATTGACCGCTGCCGTTCCACGCCGGTCCCTCCGCCCATAACATGCCGGTATGAAGGCGGCGAATCGGTGAATTGCCTTGGATGTAGCGGCCAAACTGAGGTTCGAGGGCGATCACGTCCGGATCAGGATAGCGCTCGGGAATCTGACCGGTCCAATCGCGGGCCATGGCGGCGGCGGCGGTGCCAGTGGCAAGCGTG
>CAXBOL010000947.1:0-2096 GCA_963977295.1 uncultured Opitutaceae bacterium | reverse complement strand
TGAGGAGGTGGAGTTTCCACGGGCCGACCCGCATGGATTCCTTGGCCCGCGGACCGTTGCCGTAGCGGGAGTAGAGCGTAGGCGAGGCGGGAGGTTCTGCGGCGGGGGCCAGCAGCACCGCACTGCGATCCACGCCGTCGAGCCCGGCCGGAAGGGGAGTGGCGCCACTCAACGCGGCAAACGTGGGGAGAAGATCGAGGGCGGTGACGAAGGCGGCACTGCTTTGGCCGGCGGGGATGTGACCGGGCCACCAAGCGAGGAACGGCACGCGTAGTCCTCCTTCAAATACAGTATGTTTGGTGCCCTGCAGCGGGGCGGCGGTGCCGGGAGTGTTGCGCTCGGGACCGTTGTCGCTGGTGAAAATGACCAGGGTGTTAGCGGCGAGATTCAGCTCACGGAGCCGGTCGAGGATCTGCCCGGTGCTGTCGTCGAGTTCTTCCACGGCATCCCCATAGAGCCCGCGCGCGGATTTGCCTTTGAAGCGCGGCGAAGCATCAAAAGGGATATGCGGCATGGCATGGCCGAGGTAAAGGAAGAACGGTTCCGCTTGGTGCCGTTCGATGAAGGTCAGAGCCTCGGCGGTGTAGAGACCGGTGATTTCGGCCGGCACGGCGGGACGACTGACGACGGTTTCGTTGCGATGGATGGGCATGCCGCCGACCTCGTCGAAGTAGACGGTTTCCCACTTATCGAGATTGTGGAGCACCCCATAGTAGTGGTCGAACCCTTGGTCGCGGGGGCGCATGCCGGGGACAAAACCAAGGTGCCATTTGCCGATGCAGGCGGTGGTGTAACCGCGTGATTTCAACACCTCGGCGAGGGTGATTTCTTCGCTGGGCAGCCCGCGGGTGGCCTCGGGACGAAGGACGCCGGTGGCGAGGCCGACGCGACCGGGATACTTGCCGGTCATGAGGGAGGCCCGGGAAGGGGTGCAGAGCGGCGCGGTAACCGAGAAATCAGTGAGGAGCAGGCCTTCGCTGGCCATCCGGTTGAGGTGAGGGGTGCGGATGTCGGTCGCCCCATAGGGCGCGATGTCGCCGTAGCCGAGATCGTCGCAGTTGATCAGAATGATGTTGGGTCCGGCAGGCGTGGCGGCGCTCAATCCGCCGCCGAGCGCGAGGATCAAACTTAACAGGAAACCTCGGCGGCTAGTAGACATAGGAAAACTCGGCGGCGTTGAAGAGGGCGAGGCAGACGTCGGCCAGGGCGCGGGTGCGCAGCGGAACGTCGGCGGGTTGCAGATCAGGCACGTAGTCTGCGTAGGCGTGGAGCACTTCCTCAAAGGTGAACGTCTCGCCGGTATTTTCCTCCACCGCTTCGCGAGTCACCTGCAGGGGCGGCTCCCACGGGGCGGGGGTTTCGTGGGCAATCATCGCCGCGATGTCGTCCCAGTGGGCCAGACAAAGCGCGAGTTCGTCGGGCAACGGGGGGCGGTTGAATGCGAGTTCGAAACAACGGGTGAGGGCGGCCTCACTGTTGGAGCCGTCCGTCTCTTGCACCGCGCGATGGGCCAGGGCAAGGGCGCGGGCGTGACTGGCGGAACTGTTGAAGAGGTTGAACACCTGGGGGGTGACGACGGACGCCTCCCGGCGTTCGCAGGAAAAGTCGGGTGCGGGTTGGTTGAAAACCTCCATGGCCGGATCAGGCAGGCCCCGCAGTTTGGTGGCGTAGAGGCTGCGGCGATGACGCTGGGCGGGCAGGGGGTTGGGGACCCACGCGGGAGCGAAGGAGCCCATGACCTGGCGGGGTTGTAGGGCAGCTTCGAGATTGATGTCGGGACGGTTGGGGATGCCGCCGATCTGGGGATTAAGTTCGCCTGTGGCCCGCAGCATGGCGTCGCGCAATTCCTCCGCCGTCAGGCGACGGGGCTGGAACGCCGCGTAGGACTCGCCATTGGGATCGAGGGCGGCGAGCTGGGCGCGATCGGGATGACGGGTGCTGCGCCGGTAAGCGGCGCTGGTCATGATGGTGCGATGCAGGGTCTTGAACGACCACCCCTCGGCGACGAATTGGGTGGCGAGCCAATCGAGGAGTTCAGGGTGGGTGGGGACTTTGCCGGTGCTGCCAAAGTTGTTGGGATTTCCGGCGATAGGTTG
>CAXBOL010000946.1:0-2098 GCA_963977295.1 uncultured Opitutaceae bacterium | reverse complement strand
GGACCCGCCGTGCCGCTAATCGTGACTTGCTGGGTGCTCGCCCCGATTTGGGCTTGGTGTCCGGCGTCGCATTCCGATTCTCTGCCATCTTCCTCATGAAGACTTCATCGTCGTTCATCCCCGCACTTCGCACCCATTGGTTTGGATCTTTCCTCTTGGGCGGCGCGCTCGTGTTTTTCTTTTGGGCTACGACCTTGGGTTGGAATAATGCATTAACCGATTCCCACAGTTCGCGCCAAACGCAGACGGCCATCACCGCTAAAATGCTCTACGAGCAAGGCCCGGTGCCCCTCACGCCCTTCAACGGCCTCGGTCCGCCTTGGTCGGTGCCGATGGAATTCCCCACCTATCAACTCGCCACCGCGTTCACCGCCCACTTCAACGGCGACAACGTGGAAAGCGCCGGTCGAATGGTTTCCGTGATCTTCGGCCTGCTCGCCCTCCCGGCGCTGTGGCTCATTCTCGGTCGTATCCAACTCGGCATCACCGAGCGCTGCATCGTGCTGGCGTTGCTCATCGCATCCCCCCTCTACGCCCACTATTCCCGTGCGCTCCTCATTGAAACGACCGCCACGGCGCTCGCTTGCTGGTGGTTGGCCACGTTCATCGAAGCCCTCCATCGAGGCGCCGTGGAACGTCCATGGCTCTTTGCCGCCACCGCTGTCGGCATGCTCGCGGCACTGACCAAGGTCACCACTTTCGCCGTCTTTCTCGCCCCCGCCCTCGTCGTGCTGATCACCCGTTGGCGTCGCACCGATCGCACCGCCCTCTACCGAGCAGGATTCATGACCCTTCCGGCCATCGTCGTCGCCGTGTGGTGGACGCATGCCGGCGACGTTGCCAAAGCCGCGCATCCCTACGCCGACTTCTTAACCTCGGCCGCCCTCCACGATTGGAACTGGGGCACTCTTGCCCAACGCTTGGATCCGGCCTGGTGGGTGCGCTTCGGACACCATCTTGATTTGGTCGTGCCGGCCTGGACTTACGTCGTCGTGTTCATCGGGTTGCTCTGGGGCAATCGCATCCAGCGCATCGGTATTTTGGTCTGCGCCGCCGTGGTGCTGCTTGGCCCCTTGGCCTTCGCGAACCTTTACTACGTTCACGACTACTATTTCATTGCGACCGCTCCCGCGGTCATCTGTGCCGTCGGTCTCGGGTTCGCGGCCCTCTGGCAACGCTTCGCCTCCCAACGCGCTCTGCGCACCGTGATCGGCCTCGCGGTCATTGGCGTATTGGCCGCCCAAGGCTACGCCTTTCGCCATGGCTTCGGTCACAGCCAAACCCTCAATTTACCTCCGCCTGCGTTCGCCGACATCTTGCGCGAACTCACCACCCCGTCCGACAAAATTATCCTGTTCGGACGCGAATGGGATTCCTCGCTCACCTACTACACCGATCGCCCCATGGCCGGGGTGCGGGAAACCCACGAAACCGACAACGACGCCTGGCTTGCCTCTCGGGCCGGACTCGCTCCGCAAGACTACACCGTATTGGTGGCGTTCGATTCCATCGCCGGCGACACACCCTTTATCCACCATCGCTGTCGGGAGCTGGGTTTGCTGACCGATCCGGTCGCATCGACCGAGGGCGCCGACATCTACGTCGACGCCGCGACGCGTGATCGACTGATGCCGTTGATCGCCGAACTTCAAGCCGCCGGACGGGTGCTGCCTGGACGTCCGGATCGGATGGGCCCTGGCGAGAGTCGCCTGGAATTTATCGATGCCAATTGGCAACCCCTGCCACTCGGCTACGCCCTCGAAATGTTCAGTCAAGTGTCGCCGCTACCGAACCTGCTTTTCAAGAAATACGACCCCGCCCAGATGCCGGTCGATGACGAGCAAGTGTTGCACCTGCACCCACCCGCCGCCCTACGGTTCAATGCGATGGCCCAAGACCGAGTCGTCCACTTGGAATACGGTATCTTGCCGGAGATCTGGCTTAAAAACCGCGACACCGACGGCGTCCGCTTCCGCGCCTACCTCCGCGGCCCCGACCACCGAGCTCGTCTCGCTTGGACGCACTTCGTGCAACCCATCCAGAACGAGGCCGAACGCGGCACCCTCACCACCGAAATCGCGCTTCCGGCTCACCACAC
>CAXBOL010000945.1:0-2099 GCA_963977295.1 uncultured Opitutaceae bacterium | reverse complement strand
ACGCTTGTCTGGTCGGATGATCTGGGCATCGAAGACATGGCCGATGTGGTGTCATTGGCCCCGGCTGCGAACGGCCTAGTGTATGCGTTAATCGGGCGGGGAGACCATATTCTGACGGCGGGTGCGGAGCCGATTGGGGTGCGTTTGGCGTTGATTGATCCGGCCGCGCGCAAACTCGTGGCACTGACGTGGCTCCCGGAGGATTTTGGGCCGTTGGCCTGGCACGGGGCGGACGCGCTGCGTATTAGTGGGAGTGGTCAGATTTACGGCGTCACGGCGAACTGCGTGTTTCGGATTGCGCCCGGCACCGTGGAGGTTGAGCGGGTTTGGCAAATGGATGAACCGGTCGCCCGCGAAGGGGTCTGGCTGACCTCACTCACCCCGAACTCCATCGACATCGTGGGTCCGATCATCGGCAACGAGTTGTTCTTCGCCACGGGCTGGAAACTCCGGTCGATTACGCTGCCGGAGTGAGGTGAGGCGGAAGACCTGAAGGGGCAAAGTCTGACCACGTTTTTCAGATCAAAGTCGCCGCGTTTAAGTCCAACGAAAACGTGGATTCGGCGGAATCATTTGGGCCGATAAGCAGGGTCACTTTTTCGGCCCCGAGCGCGGCTACGGGGCCTAGGGGGCGGCTCTCGCGGGAGTGGCCTCCAAAGCGAGCAGCCACCGTGCGGTATCATTGTTTTCGTTTGATCCCTTACAGGTCACTTCCCGTAATGCCGACACACTGACGAAATGCCACCCAGCCTAATACATGATTATTGCACCAATGTTTTCAGGGCGTCGTCCACTGGCTGTGGGCTTGGTGATTCTGGCCACAATTGGGTATGTAATATTCCACACCAAAACGCACGATGCAGAGGCGTTGAGGGCTGCGACAGAGTATTTGCTGGCAGGACGAACGCACTGGATCACGTTTCAGAATCGGTTGCTTTCAGCGTGGATCATTGAAGGAGTTCGGGTTACGCTTGGCGCATCTTGGGTCCATGCCTTTTGGAGCCTTGTGGCTGCGACTATGGCCGGTGGTGCATTCGTCCTGCTTTGGCGTTCATGGCGTGATACCGGCTCATCGCGGCGCGGACTGATACAGGGCGGGGTTTGCTTCCTTTTGGCCGTATTATTCAATCACTTTTGGTCTTACCCTTGGGACTTCACCGGCGCGCTGCTTTTTCTTCTTTTGATCGCTTGGGCCGAGGACAATTTTAAACGCCTTTCCGATATGAGGTCGGGTTACTTGGCGGGTCTGTTGATCTTGTTGGCGGCAAACCGAGAATCGTCCTTGATTATCATCCTTAGCCTCGTAGCAACCGTCGCGATTGGCGGGTTCTACGAAAAACGACTGCGAACAGCCGCAGTTACCGTCGCAGTCCTCGGCTTTGCCGGGGTGGTCAATGTGATGGGGGTTGTTTGGGTGCGCACCACGTTATTTGTCTCCTCAACGCGTCCTGCAGGTGTAGATGGCCCCGAAACGGAGATAGGAAACTTCCTTCAGCTGAGAGCCAATTGGCTCATCTTTAAAAGTATGTTTCACGATTGGTATTCTTTCGCGGCAACAGTCGTAACAGCCGGGTTGGCGATCCTTTCGCTGATAATGTTGAGGTCAATCATCCGTGACTTCCTTGGACCCCGTGAACTTCCTTTGGGTCGGATTTTTACCTATAGCATTTTTGGTTTAGGCGCTCTGGTGATACCCGTATTTGGTTACGCTTCGGAACTTCGCGTCTACTTCGAGCATATCCCCTTGATCGTGCTGTTGCTCATTCCAGCTTCCATAAAGTCCAGGAAAAAGACCTCATACCTTGACTCCTGACAAAATGGCAGGCGAGTGTCTGAAGCGTCGAAAAATAGACACACTGGGAACACGCCATCGCGTGAGTGAAAAGAGGCCTGTTGCGGGAGGCGGAGGAGGTTTTGGAAAAGGCTTTTGGAATTAAAAGTCAAGAGTCAAGGTATGACGTCTTAAGCTCCGACTATTTGGAGAGGAGGCGTAATGCAGCGAATCGTCTGGCGAGATCTGAATGCCTCGCGTTTGAACCCGTTCTATTAGTTCTACTTTGTTAAGAAAAGACTGGCCATTGGGGGCGAAAATCAGACCA
>CAXBOL010000944.1:0-2100 GCA_963977295.1 uncultured Opitutaceae bacterium | reverse complement strand
GGGGTCCGTCGATCAGCCGACTCCCTGAATCACGCCGACCCACCCGGTCCGGGACTCCCCCGCGGCGCGACCGCACTGGGCGTTGGAACCCGAATCAAAGCGGCGGAAGGGATTACTCTCCCCGGGCCCGAATCAACCGATCGCGCAGCAGCCGGTTGTCGATGAGGATTATGCCCTCTTCCTCCATGATGGCCCGCGTCTCCGGACTCATCGCCCAGTCGTAATCGATCTGCCGCCACTTCGCGCCCCACAGCGGATGCTCCACCATGATGGCGCGCATTTCCGGGTGATCAAAACCGAGATGCAGCACGAGGAGGTTCAGCCCCGGTTTCAAATTCCGCAGCGCCTGGTTGTAGTAGGCCGTCATGCCTTCCGGATAGGTCTCGGGCGGCGCGCCATCAATGGTCGTCAACCCCGCCGGATACGTCGCCAAGCGCGTTTTCAGGTCCACGTCCTGCACCTGATCGCCCTGATGTTCATGCACACGAATGGGCAACCCATACTCCTCTCCCAAACGTAGATACAGGGCGGCAATTTCATCCGTCGCCAGCATCGCCCCCATGTGGCCATCGAGGTGGGTCACCTCGAATCCCATCGCCAAGGCCCGATCGATTTGCGCTCTCGCTTCCGCTTCGACCTCCGCCACGTCGGCGGCCGCCGCATACGCCGGCACATTGTCATGAAAATTGCCCTCCGGCGTCACCAGACTCGGCACCGTGTCCGCCCCCAGCAACGGTCCCCATTTGTAGTGTTTCCACTCCGCCGTGAGCGTGAGATGCACGCCGAGATCAAGGGTCGGATTCTGTCGGGCCAGCTCCAGCACCTCCCCCACCCACGGGGTCGGCATCATCACACTCGCCGACGTCACCACCCCGCGGCGCATGGCGTCAAACGTCGCCACGTTCTTCGCATGCGACATGCCCAAATCATCCGCGTGAATAATCAACAACTTCGCGTCGGCCGGATACCCCAATATTTCCTGCACCGAGTGCCCTTCGGAGGCAGGGTGTTCGTGCGCGGAAGCCATCGAGGCCCAACCAGTCAGCAGCACCAAAAAACCAAGGTATCGAAACGGGGGGGGTAAACTCATGCCTGCGAGACTGACACACCCAGCCCGCCATGGGGAGTCCCAAAAGTTTCGACGTTAAACGAGGCGACGTTCCGCTAAAACAGCGCTTCGTCAAATCCGTGGTTCATCCCCTGTGGCGAAGCCCGCTCGGGACGCGAAGCACGAGGTCTACCAGCCGATGAAACAGCGGTGGATCGGACGGATTCCGCTTTCGTCCACACCGTGCCACCCCAAAGTCCCAGCACCGCCGCACTGGCGCGTTTAAACCAAGATCGACGATTAAGGGCGGTGGCAGATGAGGGAGGCGACGAGTTCATGGGCGGACACCTCCAAATCAGTCGCACCACTCCATCTCACGCAAGCCTCGAGCCCACTCAATTCATCTCGCGTCTGCCTTGCCATCGTTTCGGCGATTGGCTCACCCTGAACCCTATGGGCGCCTTTGACTTCAACTTCGATATCCCGGCCGGCGAACGCTACTCCCCGAGTCCCGAACGGGTCAGTGCATGGCAACGACTTCTGCCGGATCACCACTTCGGCTTCGCGCCTCCCGTCAACGATCGCGCCGCTTGGTTTCGCTGGCAAAACGATCCGTTTGGTCAACGAGTCCTGAACCGTGCTCGGGAACTGGTGGCCATGGGGTTTCCGGACTACAACGATGCTACCTACATCGACTGCCTCGACACCGAGGACGTGACCAAGATCAACCAGGTGATCCCTTTGGCTCGGGAGCGGCAGGCGATCTTTCTACTAGCCGAAGCGATTTTTGACGCCGGTGAGTTTCTGCCCGCCATCGAGAGCGATTTCCGCCAACTCGTCAAAGTCAGCTCCTGGGTGCATCCCAACAACGACCTGGAGCGACGTATCCTAAACGGCGATACAATCGAAATAGACCTCGTAACCGCCCACTATGCCGCGCACCTGGGCTACATCGTTTACGTCTTGGGCGACCGATTGCCCCCCACGCTGCTCGCCGATATCCGCGCCGAGGTGCAGCGCCGCGTTTTCGATCCCTTACGCCAGCGCCTCGA
>CAXBOL010000943.1:0-2106 GCA_963977295.1 uncultured Opitutaceae bacterium | reverse complement strand
GATAGACACAGATCCAATCCCCACTCCTCCGGGAATTTTTAACCACAGATTCACATCGATACACCCGGATCCCCCCCCCCTCCTCCGGGAATTTTTAACCACAGATTCACACAGATAGACACAGATCCAATCCCCACTCCTCCGGGAATTTTTAACCACAGATTCACACAGATATACACAGATTCGATCCCCACTCCTCTGCATGATTTCTAAACTATCCATCTTCGTGCCCCTCAGGTCCCGTCGCGTAGCGGTAACGGCCTGTGCACCAACACACTGATTATCTTAACCACAGATTCACACAGATCGACACAGATCCAACCCCCACTCCATCGCATGATTCTCAATACAGTCACCACCGTGCCCCTCAGGTTCCATCGCGTAGCGGTAGCGGAGCCATCTGTGTTCATCTGTGGTTAAAAAACAGCCGTGCCTCCCAGGTTCCATCGCGTAACGGTAGTGAAGCCATTCGTGGTTAAAAAACCCCAAACCAGTCCATGGCCAACTGGCATCTGATTCGACGCGTCATCCCGTGGCTCGGCCTCGTGCTTCTGATCGTGGGCGCCAAGTTGTGGCTCATCGACTCGGTCGGCAGTAGTCTGCCGGTTTGGGATCAAATAGACGGTGAAGGCGAAAACGCCATTCGTCCCTACCTCGAAAATCGCCTCACGCTCGACGACCTCTGGCATCCGCACAACGAGCACCGGATCGTCTTCACCAAGCTCTACGCCATCGCCCTCACCGCGCTCAACGGCCAATGGGACAGCTACGTGGAAACCGTCGGTAACGCCATCCTCCACGCCTTGTTCGTGCCCTTTCTCCTCCTTTGGGTTCGGCGCCGCGTGACCGGTATTCCCTTCGCCACCCTCGCCACCGTCGTCACCGTGCTGTGGATACTCCCACTCGATTGGGAAAACACCCTGCAGGGATTTCAGTCGCAGTTCTACTTTCTGATTTGGCTCTCCTTCCTTCACCTTCGCGGCGTGCTGGAAGCCGATGGTTTCGGGTGGAAATGGACGCTCGGTCAACTCTGCGGTCTGCTCGTGCTCGGCACGATGGGATCGGGCCTGTTGTCCTCGCTCGCCATCATCGCCATCGTCGGTTGGACCTGCCTGCAGACCCGTAAGATATCCCCTTTCCAACTCGCCACCCTTGGGCTTTCCGCCTTGTGGGCGACCTTGGGCTGGCTCTCCCGCACCCACGTGCCGGGCCACGACTATTTAATCGCGGACTCGGTGGGAACTGCCCTGTCCGGCGCCGCCGCGATTCTCACCTGGCCCATGGACGGCTGGCTCCCTTTCTCGATCGTATTCGCCGCGCCGCTCGGGTGGGCCCTATGGCAACAATTGCGTTCGCGCGAGCGCCCTGCCTTCGAACGCACCTTCGTCGCATTGAGCGTGTGGTTCCTCGGTATCGTCGCCACGATCGCTATCTTCCGAGTGGGCGGTGGCGCCTTGTCGTCACGCTATCTCGACCAGTTCATTATCGGTCTGGTCCTGCAAGGACTCGCCCTCGCGCTGATTCCGCATACCCGGTGGCGGACCCTCCTGATTTCCGGCTGGGTGGCCGCCCTGGCCCTGACCTCGACAACCAAAGTGCAGCAAACATGGCAGGACATCCTACAACCCCGCCCTGCAAATTTCGCTCAACAAGAAGCCAACGTCCGGGCCTATTTTGCCACCCAAGACCCCAGTCACCTGCTCAACAAATCCGTCAACGAACTCCCCCATCCCTCGGGCGAAGTGCTACTCGATCGCTGGCAACACGAGTCGATCCAGCGAGTCATGCCGGCCGCCGTGCGAGCCCCCGTGGCGTTTCCGATCGTTCCAACCGAACTCACCCAAGAGCTGCCCCCCGCCCCTTATCCCGTGATTGCGGCGTCCCCCGCCGGCACCCAGATCGAGCCGTGGACCTGGACCAGCCCCCGGCAACCGGCCACGACGCTACCCATGCTGCGCTTTCGCTTCAACGGCGCTTTGGGCGACCCGGAGTCGGCGCTGTCGATGCGCGTGGTCAGTGATCTTGGCAGCATTCGGGTCGTCCCCGACGGCTCTGCTCAAAACCGCTGGAAGACGATCAACGTGGTGCGCCCCGAAGGCGAATGGT
>CAXBOL010000942.1:0-2108 GCA_963977295.1 uncultured Opitutaceae bacterium | reverse complement strand
CGCCGGGGGAGAAATTTGTGGCGAACCGCTCCGGGTGGGCAGTGATGTGCCGTGGCAACGCGAGGTCACGGTTTCGCCCGCTTGGGTGCGGGCCCGTTTGGGCTTTGACGTGAGCGATGAGGATCAACGCAGTGCGCTCGAAGCGCTTGATTTGATCATCGTCCGTGAAGAGGACACGGCGAACGGCGTGCAGTGGACGGTAAAGATTCCCAGTTGGCGTTCTGACCTCGACCGACCGATCGATCTCGTGGAGGAAATTCTCCGCGTTCACGGCACCGCTAAGATTCCTTCTGCGACGGTGACAGGCCCGGGTTTACTCATGGAGGACGACCCGGTTGCGCAATACAATCGTCGCGTAGGAACTTACT
The DNA here is from genome assembly GCA_963977295.1 of uncultured Opitutaceae bacterium. Classification (GTDB taxonomy): domain Bacteria; phylum Verrucomicrobiota; class Verrucomicrobiia; order Opitutales; family Opitutaceae; genus Actomonas. The sequence goes on along the minus strand of CAXBOL010000942.1, from coordinate 1,740 downwards.
TGGTGGGACAAGACTTTAACGAATGCGTGACCTACACCCTACGCTCCACGGCTGACGTCGGCAAATGGACTCCGGCTGCGGCAGTGCAACCTCTCGGGTTGGCCAATCCGTTTGTCGAAGACCAATCCCACCTGCGTCCATCGCTGGTGAGTGGCCTGTTGGATGCGTTACGCCTGAATCAATCACGAGGCAACGCCCCCCATAAGTTGTTTGAGACCGGCCGGGTATTCATCCCGCAAAACGACGGCGTGGTGGAATGCGCAGCGGTGGGATTTGTGATCGCGGATCGCGACGACGCGTCTTGGCTGAAACGTGAAGCAACCGACTTTTTCGCAGTCAAACGCTTGATCGAAACGCTGGCGGAAAACGCGGGCATCGATCTGGGACGCCAGCCGCATCTGACCTCGGACGATGTCGCCCTCGAGGGGTGGCAGGAAGGTCACCATACCTTGCAAGGCAACATGGCCTATGGTTGGACCGCCCGTTACGGGTTGGTCGACTTGGCCGAACTCAAAGCGCTCGGCATCGAAGGCAATGTATTCGCCGGTGTCTTTGCGATTCTGCCCGAGCGGCTGGCCAAAGTAGGCGCCCGCAAGCGCTTTCAACCCTTTAGTTTACAGCCGGCCGCCTTGCGGGACGTCGCCCTGGTGGTCGACACGGATGTATCCGCGGGCGAGGTGCAAAAAACGGTGTTTAAGCTGGGGCGCACCGCCGCGGGGAAGACCTTCGATCTCGAATCCGTTTCACTCTTCGACGTTTATCAGGGCAAGGGGTTGCCCGAAGGAAAGAAGAGCCTCGCGTTCTCACTGACCTTCCGTGCCGCCGACCGCACCTTGAAAGATGACGAAGTGAATAAAGCCTTCATGGCGTTGCTCGAACAACTCGGCAGCAAAACCCCTTACCAAGTCCGCTCCTAAGTTATTGTGTCATGGCCGATATTCCTGATCTCGACATCGATCGCGTCGCGCATCTGGCGCGCATCGCGCTGACTCCCACAGAGAAAGCCGCTTACGCCGCGCAACTCGGCGAGGTGCTCAAACACGTGGAGCAATTGAAGCAAGTGAATGTCGACGGCGTGGAGCCCACGGCGCACGCGTTTGCGGTGGAAAACGTCTGGGCAGATGACGTCGCGCAGGCAGGCTTGTCGGCGTCGGACGCTCTGCGCAATGCACCGGTGCAGCGCCAGAACATGATCGTGGTGCCGAAAGTCGTGGAGTAATCAAAATGTCGATACCACTCCATTTTCAAACGCTCGCGCAGCTGTCTGATCAACTGGCCACAGGCACGTTAACCTCGGTCGAGCTTACCCAAGCCATCATCGCCCAGACGGCGGCAGTCGAGGATCGGGTGAATGCGTTTATCTCGCTCAATCAAGAAGACGCCTTGGCCCAGGCGCAGGCGTCGGACGACCGGCGGAAAGCAGGCGAAGCTCACGGTCCGCTGGACGGCATTCCGATTGCTCTGAAGGATGTGATTGCGGTGCGAGATCAGCCCCTCACGGCAGGCAGCAAGATGTTGGCAGACTTCGTATCGCCGTATGATGCGACGGTGACGACCAAACTCAAAGCGGCGGGGGCTGTGCTGTGGGGGCGCGCTAATCTGGACGAATTTGCGATGGGGTCTTCGACGGAGAACTCCGCGGTGAAAACGACCTCAAATCCCTACGATCTCGAACGGGTGCCCGGAGGAAGCTCAGGGGGGAGTGCCGCGGCGCTGGCGGCGGGCGAAGCCGTCGCGACT
>CAXBOL010000941.1:0-2133 GCA_963977295.1 uncultured Opitutaceae bacterium | reverse complement strand
GGGGCAACGTGGCGGGCGGCGGTGCAGGATCCGAAATTCGCCGACGATTCGACCGCGAAGCTGAAACACATTTGGCAGATCGTGCCCGGGCACGCGTCGCAGCCGGGGACGTGGTATGCTGGCGTCGATGATGCGGCCCTTTTCGTGAGCCGGGACGATGGTGAAACGTGGTCCGAAATGATGGGGCTTTCCCGACATCCTACGCGACCGCGTTGGACGCCGGGCTTCGGGGGAATGTGTCTGCACTCGATCGTGGTGGATCCGACGAATGCGAAGCGGCTGTGGGTGGGTATTTCGGCGGTGGGTATTTTACGCAGCGAAGATGGGGGCGAGACCTGGACGCTGTGCAACACGGGACTGCCGAACGTGGCGCCTGAATTTATTACCGATCCCGACATGGGACGATGTGTGCACAAACTCTTACTCGATCCGACGGGGCCCGGCGGATTGGTGATGCAGTTTCATGGAGGCGTTTATCGGTCGAACGATGGCGCTGACTCCTGGCAAAAAATCTCGGCTGGATTACCCCATGACTTCGGATTTCCGTTGGCGGTGACGGCGCGGGACTTATTTGTGCTGCCGTTGCTGGCCGATCACAATCGGATCGTGCCGGATGGGGCCCTCAAAGTGTGGCGGTCGAGTGATCGCGGCCGGACCTGGCGAGCCATGACAGAAGGGTTGCCGCAACGAGATTGTTTCATCGGGGTGTTGCGAGATGCCATGACTCAGGACGAGTTGTCGCCGGCCGGAGTGTATTTGGGCACCACAGGCGGGGAGGTGTTTGTTTCCCGCGACGATGGTGAGCGTTGGACTCAGTTATCCGCCCGGTTGCCGAGAATTACCTCAGTGAAGGTGTGGAGGCCGTAGGCCGGTGGATGGAGGGCAGTTTAAGTCGAAGTCGAAAGTTTAGGTTTCGGATCCTTCGAATGGGGGGGGCGGACGGCTGGAGGTATAGTGTTTGAGCGGAGCGAAAACGTGGAGAGAGTGCGGGCTGAAGCTCCGCACTACGTGGTGGCGGAGCGTTTTTTGAAGCTGAGCATTTTCCAGATTTCGAAGCGATCGACGAGGACGCCGCCGAGGATGACAAGGGCGGTGATGACTTTGCTGAACGAGCTGTCGTAACCGAGGAGGTTGACCATGTTTTGCAGGATCAGGAGCACGGTCGTGCCAAGAATAATTCCGATCACGGTGCCCTCGCCGCCGCGAAGACTGCAGCCGCCCAAGACAGCGCCCGCGATGGCGTAGAGTTCGAAGAAATTACCGTGCATGGAGGGCACGACATCGGCGGTGTAGAGGGCGAAGAATAGGGCCGACACGGCGGCCAATACGGTGCAGGCGATGTAGGCGAAAGTCATCACCAACTTGGTGTTGATCCCGGAGTAGCGGGCGGCCTGCTCGTTGCGACCCAAGGCAAGCAGATAGCGACCGAAAACGGAAAGGTGGAGCGCGTAGTAAGTGATGCCGGAGATTACCAGAAACGCGATGAACGCGGCCGGAAGCCCTAAGATTTCGCCCGTCAGGAAGCGTTCGAGTCCGGCTACGCTATGTATCGCATCGTAGTAGCCGAGGGACGTGTCGCGGGTGAGTGTTTGAGCGAGCCCGCGATAGCCGAGGAGTCCGCAGAGCGTAACGACAAAGGCCTGCATGCGAATCTTGGCAATCAGCCACCCGTGGAACAGCCCGACGAGGGCCGAAAGCGCGAGGACTACGAGCATCGCGGGTGCCCAGTGCATGCCGGGAATCCAGGCGTGTCCACCGGTGAGGAGATAAAAGAACACGGTGCCAAACAGGGCCATCAAGGAGCCGACGGAGAGATCGATGCCGCCAGAGATGATGACCAGCCCCATGCCGAGGCTGAAGATGCCATACATGCCGATTTGGCGGGCCAGATTCTCCATGTTACGCAGGGAGAGAAAGCGCGATTCCAACAGCGCTTGCAGCAGGTTGTCGGCGTCACGATTGCGCGAAAAAATGATCGTCCAAAACGCGACGAAGAGCAGCACGATTAGCAGGCAAAGTTCTTTGCGATAACGAGAAAGCATAGGGAGGACGGCTTAGGGGCAGGGAGTTTTTTTAACCACATGGAGCGCGAAAGCGCGGAGATGGTGCGCTTGAAAAGCGTGCCCCGAAGGG